>NZ_JBEZVK010000038.1:0-73599 GCF_040636955.1 Streptomyces sp. NPDC032472 | reverse complement strand
CTACGAACGCAAGGCAGAACACTTCCTCGCGTTCGTCGGCATAGCCGCAGCCCTCATCTGCCACCGCCGCCTCACCAAATGAAACGACCTCTAAGGCGGCCATGTCGCTGTCGGATGCCGCGGCAAGTTCCTGATCGACTTCAGCCGCCGTGACGGCGCCCAGGCGCTGCGCGGGCGTGGGCGTGGTGGCCGGGGCGAAGCGCTGTCGGCGCAGGGCCTCGGCCTTCTTGGCCTCCTCGCGCAGGCGGCGGGCCCGCGCGGTGCGGGTGCGGCGCAGTTCGTCGAGCTGTTCCGGTGTGGCGGCGTTGGCGAGGTGGGCGGTGCCCAGGTGGCGGCCGGTGGGGTCGCAGACCTCGATCTCGTGGTCGTGGTGGGGCATGTGCCGGATCCGGACGTGGCGGCCTGCCTGGCCAGCCATCCACGCACCCAGGTAGTCCCGCCCGCGCCAGCGCACCCCGTGACTGCTCAGCTTCCGCACCCGGCCGTCGTCCTCCAGCATCAACCCCCACAAGCCGGCCTCGGGAATGTCCGAGAGCGCCGTGGGATCAGCCGACCAGGCCTCGAGGGGAGTCCGGCCGGCCAGGCCGGCGGGGCGGTGCTCGGTGTTCCACCACCGCGCCCAGTCCAGGACCTCGGCGGTGAACTCCGCGAAGGTCAGGGGCGGGGGCTTATCGGGGTCAGGCTTCTTCTTGGCGCGTCGGGGCTTGGGGGTGAGGGTGTAGCCAGGCATGACGGCAAAGAGCATGCGGTCGACACACCGGTTGAGGTTCTCCACCGTCCCCTTCAGATGGGGACTGTAGGCAGGCAGATCCTCGAACTTGGCATCCAGGACACCGAACGCGCCCAGGACTGTCTTCGACAGGAAGTCCCCGCCGCGGTCGACGCCCACGTGCTCAGGGACACCGCCCGCCGGCCCGTACGGACCGGTACGCAGCAGGGGGGCGCGCAGGGCCGCCAGGATCGAGGCACGGGACGGATGGCCGGGGGTGACCGCCGTACCGGTGATGGCCTTCGTTGCGACATCGATGAACCACGTTACCCAGGGACGCACCAGCTCCCCGTCGGCATCAACCACAAGCGGCGCCTGGACGTGGTCGGCCTCCCAGGTGTGATTCCGCCACAAACGCGGCCGGCGCCCGAACACATCGTGCGCCCGGGCCGCCTCCGGGCCCCGGGCCAGGCCCGCGCGTTCGCCCGCGGTCAGGTCACGACGCACCGCGCGCAGGAACGTCGACAACGACGGCACCGGATCCAGCAAGGGAACCGCCTCCATTGGCACCCCACCCGGCACCGCGGTGGCCGCCTCCCCGGCAGCGACCCGGGCGCGGACGACCAGCTGCCGGTGGACTGCGGACGCGTTGCCCCGCCAGTACGCCAGCAGCACCCGCACCTCGGCATCGACCTCGAACCGGTCCACCGACCTGGCACCAGGGCCGGTTGCCGTGCTGGGATCAGCTTCGGCCTGCGCGAGCCACCGCCACACCGTCCGCTCCGACACCCCAGCGAACTCCGCCGCAGCCCTCACATGCAGCCGCGACACCGCCCCGGCCTCGTCCACCGCGAGCAGACGCCGAACCACCCCACCACGACCCACACTCGTACCCGCGACGAGCGGCGAATCCCCAGCAGGTACACCACGCCCCAACCCAGCAGCCATGAACGCCAGCACAACCCAGGCCCGGCGCCCCAGACACAGGAACTCTCAATCCCATGACAGCCACCCATACCCCGTGCTACCAGCAAACGGCAGCTGCTTGGTCACCCCATGACAGCCATCACAGAACCAGGAACCACGCTGTTACCAGGCCAGACATCCATCACACCCGAATGACACCCAAACCCCGCCACCACACCCCCCACTCACACTACGATCGGGCGCACCTACGTGGACGCGGCTCACGGGGCGGGACCAAGTCCGGCAAGGCGCGGGCCGCTAGATCAACCGCCCTGGCCTCGGCGATTTCTGCAGCTTTCTCCGCCGCCTCCGGATCCACCTTCAGCTGCCCAGCCTTCCTCTCCCTGAGCGAAGTCAGCGCCCGGCGCTGCTCCGGCGTCGCCGCCTGGGCCAGGTGGGCGGGCGGTTTCATGCCGACGTCCCCGGCCATCCAGTCACCCACGCCGCCAGCTGTCCTCCGCTGCCGGCCCTCGTCCTCGAGGGTGAGGAACGCCCTCGCAGGTCCTCGTCCGCCTTCTCGACCGGAGTCGCATCCGCCTCCCATGCCTGCGCGGGCGTCACGACAAGTCGGGTGCGCTCTGTTGGGCGGGTTCCTCGGATGTCCGGTGAGCTGGACCTTCGGTCGGGGCGGTGGCGCGTAGTGCTGCTTCGACTCGGCGGTTGTTGGTCATGGTTGCCGTGACGGCTGTCATCGTCAGGAGGAGGCCTGCGGCGGCGTAGAGAGGGGTGCGGATGTCGTAGGCGGTGGCCAGCCAGCCGCCGAGGAAGGCCCCGAAGGGGGCGGCGCACATGGCCAGCATGCGGGAGGTGGAGGCGACCCGGCCCATGAGGGGGGCGGGGACGATTGCTTGGCGGAGGGAGGGGCCCAGGACCATCGTGGCACCCATGCCTGCCCCGCAGACGGCCAGGGCCACGGCGGCGACGTACGGGTTCGGGGCGGCGGCCAGGCCCAGGACGGCGAGTCCTTCGACGGCGGCTGTGCAGGTCAGTGCGGTGCCGGTGCCGAGTCGTCGGCCGAGGTGGGAGGCGATGCCTGCACCGAGCAGGCCGCCGGTGGCCTCCGCCGTGAGGAGCAGGCCGAAGCCGTAGGTGTCGATGCCGAGGCGGTCGTGTGCGAAGAGGGCGAGGACGGTCTCCACGGTGAGGAAGGCGATGTTCCCGACCGCCGGGCGGAGCGCGAGCCCGAGCAGCAACCGGTCCAGGAAGACGTACGAGGCACCGGCCCGCGCCTGCCGCAGCAGCGACTCACCGGCCTGCGGTACGGGTCGGGGTGCGGCGGGAAGCGACCGTACGAGCAGTGCGGAGAGCAGGAACGACACTGCGTCGGCGAGCAGGGGAAACGCCCGGCCGAGCGCGAGCAGCGCACTGCCCGCAGGCGGTCCCGCGAAGCCGGACATGGCGGTCTGGGCTCCGCGCAGGCGGGAGTTGGCTCGCTCCAGGAGTGCGGGGTCGCGGCCGAGCATGTCGGGCAGGTAGGCCGTGGCGGCCGTGTCGAAGAAGAGTCCGCCGAGGCCGAGGAGGAAGGCGACGGCCGCGAGCAGCGGAATGCTCAGCACGTCGAGCACGGCCGCTGCCGCCGCTGTCGTGAGCAGCACCGCACGCGCTGCGTCCGTGAGCCACATCGTGCGCCGACGGTCCCAGCGGTCCACCAGCGCGCCGCCGAGCACCCCGAAGAGCAGCCACGGCAGCGTCCCCGCGGCCGTGACGACGGCGAGCGCCATCGGATCCCGCGTCAACGTCAACGCGAGCAGCGGCAGGGCGGCATGCATGACCCCGTCACCGAGCGAGGAGACCGTCTGGGCGGTCCACAGCCGTCCGAACCCGGTCGGCAGCTTCCTTGCCGCTTGGTTCACTTGGAGTCCTCTTCCGCTTGCCGGCGCGGCGCCGGGTGGAAGAGGGCGAAGACGAGTGACGCGTCCGGCAGCGACGGGTCGGACAGCTCCCGGTACTCGTCCGCCAGTGCCTGCATCCGCGCCCCCAGCTGTGCGAACTGCTCGTCGGTGAGCCGCAGATGCGCCATCCGGACGTGCCGCTCGCCATCCACCGGCGATGCCTCCAGATCCGCCACTGCATGCCGCATCAGCACATCCGGACCTCCCTCGCCCGGATCCGGCAGCGCGATCGACCGTGCGGCCATCGCGTAGTACCGCTCGGTGACACCCCGCACCTTCCGTGTTCGCACCACCTTCACCAGGCCTGCCCGTTCGAGCGTCCGTACGTGGTAGCTGGAACTGCCCTTCGCAAGGCCCACCCGCTCGGCGATCTGCGTAATCGTCGCGGGCTCGAAGCGGAGCACGGCCATGATCCGGTGGCGCGTGAGATTGGAGACGGCGCGCAGCTGCTCGTCCGTCGTGACGTGAAACGTCTCGGGAAGATCATCCGTAGGCATGCCAACAATGGTCAAGGAATCTTGACCATTGAGCAAGGGGGTTTCGCGCGGTCCTCCGCCGGCGGGGCTGTACCTACCCGTCAGGAGAAGGGGATGCTGTCCGGGCGGCAGATCGTGTCGGGGGGTGGAAGCGTTCCGTTGATGAAGTAGCGGCTCTCATACGCGCTGATGCAGCTGCTGCCGTTGTTGAACAGCGCGGTGTGCCCGTAGCCGTCGTTCGTGAGCAGGCGGGCGTCGGTCAGCTCGGCGGTCATGGCCTGGGCGCCCGTGTCGGGCGTGGACGGGTCGTACCGGGTCCCGATCACCAGGACGGGACGGGCGGTGGGTCTGTTCCACGGGCCGTCGCACCAGGCCGTAGTACGCGGCGGGTCGCACGGGTTGGGCTGTCGGAGCACCACACGGCCGCCGCCTGCTCGTCCCCCAGGCACGGACTGGGATGGGCAACCGGGAGCGGCGGCGGGGACACCGCGGGCTGGGGGACACGCCTCTGCGACAACTCCTGGAGCCCGCACGCGAGAGCCGTCCAGCCGGGATCGACGATACCTACGCGTTCCCCCAGAAGACCGCGAAGCACGCGGACGACGTGCATGACACGCCCGACGGAGCCTGAGCGCAGCAGTACGGCCGCCACGTGGCGAGGCGGTCACGCGCGGACGACATCGCGAGTACCGGGCCCAGCAGAGCGGGGCCGCCACCGGTTCGTGACGGCCCCGCTCCACGTACTCACAGCATCCAGCCAGCGGAATGCCCGCACCGTCCTGACATCGGGAATCGTCAATCTGCGCGTTGCTCCGCCGCGGTGTTCGTCATCGTCGGCGCAGCGCAATCGCGACCCCGAACGCAGTGGCCAGCGCCGAGGCGATCCCGCCCACGGCACCGATCGGGCCGGCCAACGACGGGTGGACCATGCACAGGTAGAGCGTGGCGCCGAGGACCATGACGACGACGATCCCCAGCACCAGGAGCAGCACCGGGTCCGTACCCGAGGGCTGCGGGACGGGCGGCTGCTGGGACTGGTTGGTGGTGGCGGACATGAGCGGTTGGTCCTCCTTGGGACGTGCCTGCGGACAGTCCGCAGATGGGGTGTGGGCATGGGGCGTCTGCGCCCCGTGCTGGGGCCGGACGGACAGCAGGGTGCGATGCAGCGGGGTTAGCTCCGCAAGGGCGGACGCGGGGCCGGTGTCCGTGGCCACCGGCCCAAGCCGGGGCCGGTTCACTGAGTGGCGGCTACGGCCTTCTTGGCCTTGCGCGGCTGCACGGCGGCGGTGCGCTTGTACTGGTAGGTCTTGGTGAAGCCGGCCGGGGCCAGCGGCGCCTTGATGTACTTCTCGCGTCGTTCGACGAGGTCGAGGGCGAGGAGCTTGTTCAGCCCGCGCTCGTGGGTGTCGGCAGACCAGCCGTACCACTCGGGGGCCTTCTCCAGGGGGAAGGGCGACCAGTTCTTCTCGCGGGCGACGACCAGGAACATGGCCAGACCGGGCAGGTCCAGTTGCTCGTCACGGCCGGTCGTCCAGAACGTGGCCGGGATCTGCAAGAAGCGGTCCTCCTCGGTGCCGCCCTTGGGGCGTTCGTACGGCGCCCCGCTGCCGTCCTCGCGCAGGAGGGTGACTGTGATCATGGTCCCGCTTCGGCGGCAGTCGATCAGCTTGCGGTCACGCAGCCGGATCAGGGCCCGCCAGGCGCCGGTTCGGGCGGACTGGTCGTTGGCCGTCTTCACGATGTCCAACATCCGCGCCCACACCATGCTGTCGTGCGTGGTCGACCAGCCGTTGTCCCCGTTGCTGCACGCAGCCACGATGAGCAAGTACGCCTTCAAGCCTCGCAAGTCCCTCCCGGTGACGAACTCCCTCAGGGGGCCGTGGCGGCTGTCGCCCCCGGCGTTCGCCTGCACGAACGTCTTGCGCAGCGGGACGTTCATGCGGATCGAGCGCTTGAGCACAGCCGTACGGGTGTCCCGTCCGGTCGCCTTCGCTTCCTGCATGTTCGGTTCGGCATCGGGTGTCGTCTTCATGCCCCAAACGCTAGCTATCTGAGGCCGTGTTACTCAAACGATTCAGCCGCCGTAGGGCCGCCGACACAGCCCCTGATCACGGATGCCCCAGCGGGAGATGTGAGGGACCAATTGATAGCTCAAGTGACAGTTCCCGGTGAGAGTCCCAGGTGAAAGTTCAACTGGGATAACCAACTGGTAGGAGTTGAACACGCCCCAGCGCCGCGTTCCGCATGCCCGGCCGCGACCGCCCCTGCACGGCAGCGAACCCACCCCACCACCTCGCTCCCGGTTCTCGTCGGGGCGCCCGGACCGCTCCCCGGACCCACGCCGCACCCGACAACAAGAGGCCACAGAAGGCCCGCTGAGCCCCTTTCAGGCATGCGCCAACAAAGGGGGGACGGGGTGGTGCGCGGAGGCGCACAGCGCGCCACGCAGCGGCCATAGCGGGCGCCCGCCGGACGTCGAAAGGCTCAGCAGTGCGGGCCGCCACCCGGCGAGGGGTGGCGGCCCGCACTGCTGCGCCGACTCAGACGGTGGGCGAGGCCGTGTAGTCGTAGCGTCCGTAGCCGCGGCCGTCGCCGTGCCAGTCCAGGAAACAGGGTGGAGTCGGCCAGGGCTCTGGGGCCGGCCCGGTGGCTGATCGTCGGGGTTCGGTAGTGGCCGTTGTAGTTGCCGCCCGACGTGCTGTCCTCCAACCGGTCCTCGATCGCGGTGAAGTCGCGTTCGATCACCATGGGGTCGGTGCGTCGCGGGACTGCTTGATCTGCAACCGCAGCCTGGCCCCATCGACGTCACCCCGTCGCCCTCACCGGCCTTCTCGGCCCCCTCCGCAGCATCTTCGGAATCTGACCCCGCAAGACCCCCACCCCGCCCCCCACCCTGGCGGCGCAGGAAGCACCGCCCGCGTCCGGGCGCGGAAGTCTGTGCCGTCATCGGACCCGTCCCGAGGTCCTGGCCGGGGCCGCCTGCTGCCGGTGCGCGGGAACGGCCAGCTCGCCGCCCCGGCTGCCTTCGGTGAAGTGGGCGCAGGCCGAGTCAGATGCACGTCGGGACCGCCAGCGGGGCCGCAGCTTAAGACCACGCTGCGGATCATCGCCGTCTCGTTCTTCGCGCTGGCCGCGTACGTGAGCATCGACGCCGTCTGCGCGCTGGCCGGCACCGGCGAGGCCGACCGCTCGATCCCCGGCATCGTCATCGCGGCCCTGTCGCTGGCGGTCATGCCGTTCCTCTCCGCAGCCCAGCGCAAGGCCGGCCGCGAACTCGGCTCCGCCTCCGCAGTCGCCGACTCCAAGCAGACCCTGCTGTGCACCTACGTCCTCCTGGTCGGCCTGGTCCTCAACGCCACCCCCGGCTGGTCCTGGGCAGACCCGATCGCCGCGCTCACCATCGCCGCCATCGCCGTCAAGGAAGGCCGCGACGCCTGGCAGGGCAAGGGCTGCTGCGCGCCTCCCACCGCCGCGGTCCCCTCCGCCGACCCCGAGGCAGATGCGTGCGGTAGCTGCCCGCCCGGAGGCGACTGCTGCAACTAGACCGCCCGGGCCCCGGCCTGTACCGGGGCCCGGCCACCAACTTGCCCATCCGGCCGCATGCCTCCACCCATCGGCGTAGCCTCGGCGGTCACGACGAGAGGGGGCAGGATGCCCGAACAGCGGGGAGCTGATTGGGCCAGAGGCATTCTGGCGGTGGGATTGGCGCTTGTCGTCATTGGCGCCATCACCGGCTTCAGGCTCATCCTCATGGCCGTCGGAGGCTTGATCATTCTGTGCGTGGGTGTGGCCACCGCCGGGCAGAGGAAACCCGGTGAAAAGCCGGAGACGCTGCTACGCCCCGGCGACAAGGACCGGCCATGGCGACGCGGCTGATCGAGACGTCGCAAACAGCAGAGACGCAGAACTGTGCGGCGAACCCGGCAGGGCCGAACAAGCGCTGAGTGTTGCGGAGGAGGCCGAAGCCCTCACCGCGCGCCGGCGGCCACGTCCCGAGCCGCCCGCCCGGCTGACGCGACAGCGGACCGGGTGCGAGCCCGGGAGCTTGTCGGGCATGAGCGCACCGTAGGACGACGCGTAGGGTGCGGCCCTGCCGGCACACCAGCTCGCGGGCAGGCCCTGGCACTCGGCGGGCGGGCGTCAGGTCAGGTGTGCAGGTGGCCGTTGGCGCCGTCGCAGTCCTCGGTGCTCTCGTCGTTGAACCAGTAGTCGCCCGCCGCGAGGTAGCGGAAGGAGTGGGTCGTGTCGGCGGGCAGTGCGACCGTGACCGCCCTTTTGCCGTCGTTTCGCGGCTGGAGTGTGTGGACGCCGGGCTGCCAGTCGTTGAAGTCCCCCACCACGCTCACCGGCCCCGGCGGATCCTCCCGCGGCAGAACGAAGGCGACCTCGGTATCGTCTTTGCGCGGCCTGCGCTCCAGCATGAGTGGCCTCCATTCGACGAGGGGCACAACGGAAACCCCCATCGTCAGGTGGTCCGATACCGGCCGCGCCCTGGTGCAGCCGTAGGCGTGAGTGCGTCACCCGCACAGCACTCCCCCGCGCGCAGCGTGGGCCCCGGCATGTCAGGGTGGCAGGGCGACGAGAAGGTCCACACGCGCGGGACCCGGCCGGTCGAAGCGGCCCCGGCCGGGTCCCGCCACGGACCCGGGTAGCGCCACGGACACCCCACACGCCCTGGCCATCAGCAGTGGCCGCACCCAATCCGTTGCCGGTGGGCAACTCGCACGGCAGGTCTGGGGAGGCCACGGCCCAGTGCATGGGGCCGGGTCGAGGGGACCTGCCTCGCGCGCGACAATGCGGTCGCACCAGTCACATACCACTGTCGTGTGGGCCCCCGCAGCCTCAAGTACCTCGGTCGCGTCCTGGGCGGCTTCGAGCCAGCCGGGCTCCGTGACCGCTACCGGCGCACTGTCCATGAGAAGCTTGCTGTTCCAAAGGCTGAGGCCAGTGGCCGTCCGGATCGCACGGACCGCCTCCGTTTTCCTGTCGCCTGTCCCCGTCAGCAGGACACGAAACCCTGGCTCTTCCACGCACCCTCCCCGGTGGCCTCAAGCTGTCCGGCAAGTGAACCATCCCTGCATCTGCCCAACGCTCTGCCCTGCAGGGTCAGGTGGTCTCCTGGGGTGAAGCGGGCGCGCAGCCGCCGTACGTCTTGGATCTTGTTCATCAGTACCCGCCACGCGAACCCCGAAGGGTTGGCCATGGGCATCACACGCGGCCAGCGCGCGACCAGGGCCTCGAAAGTCGCGTTCACCGCGTCCTCGGCATCAGCCTGAGACCGCAGGCTCCGCTTCGCGAAACGCATGAACAGCGGCCCGTAGCGCCCGTGAAAGGCAAGGAACGCGATGTACTCCTGAATCGTCCAACCGGCCGGCATATCGGCACGGTCAGGAAGGCGGGGCGAGGAAGCCGGATCACCCTGCTCCTCGGTGCTGACATCGCTCACGCGGCCACCTCGGGCACCAACGAGTCCAGGCCGACCGCCGGCCGACGGCCTGAGGCCGCACCGGCGGAGCGTGCCCCACACAGCGCGCGGGCCGGAATCTGTCCCTGCCAGAGCGGATCTCGGCCGGATGCCCGGCCGAGCAGAGCGGCCGGGACCGCCCGCAGCGCAGCCATGAGCTGCACGTGCCCTCCCTAGAGAATCAAGCACCGTCCTGTGTTCCCTCCACGGCACTGGAAGCGGGTGCTTCCACAGATGAAAACGGAGCAGGAGGGGCATCTGTGGACTGCCAAAAAATAAGAAAATCGCTGCTCAAGTTCGTAAATCAATCCGGTCGTTGAGGCTCCTGTCACGAACGGCAACTGTTCAGGAAAAGGCGGATCTGTACGAACGGAACGGTCCCTCCTCCGGTCCGCCGCATACGCCGGTGGCGGGAGCGCCTCAGCCAAGCCGGACCAGGCTCAACGCTCGGCTCGGAGCAATGCGTAGGCAGCGGCGCCCCGGCCGCCCACGCCGCACCCGGTCGACGTGGGCTCCATCGTCGGAGCGCGACGTCGTAAGCTGGCCGCTTACCTCCGGCCCACGAGGTCCGTCGGGGAGCCGGAGGTGACTCTCGACCACTGCTGCTCGGTGGGCCGCGGTCACGTCGGACGCGTATGGCCCGGAGGGACGGGAGGATCTCCGTTCGCCTTGTGGACGAGTTCGGCGCCCGCCCCGGCCAGAAGGATCGGCGCAGACATGGCTCGCGGCGTCCGGCTACTGATGTAGAGCGCGGCTTGGTCACGTGAAGCCACCATGCCAACAAGACTACGGGCAGCGTGATGCAGGTCACATGCAACGAGTGGGTGGCTGCGGACACTACCCAGTGTGGACCAGCAACTGTTCGCGGAAATCTACGATGCACACGCCGGGGCGGTGTACGCGCATACCGTCCGCATGACGTCCGACCGTGTCGGGGCGGAGGACATCGTTTCTCTCACCTTCCTTGAGGCATGGAGGCTTCGCGACACGCTTGAGGGGGTCGTAAGCCACCGGGCGTGGCTTCTCGGGATTGCAACGAACGTCCTGCGCAATACACGAAGGGCCGCACGCCGGCATCAGGAGGCGGTGGCTCGCCTGCCACCGCCTGAGGCGATACCGGACGTGGCAGACACCGTCGTGTCCCGAATCACGGATTCTGCTCAGGCGGCAGCCACCCTTGCTGTGCTGGAGCGACTTCGCCGTAAGGACCGTGAGGTCCTGCTGCTGTGCGTTTGGTCCGGCCTCAGCCACGACGAGGTGGCGGAGGCGTGCGATGTGCCTGTGGGGACTGTGCGCTCTCGGTTATCCCGTGCCCGTGCCCGCCTGCGCAAGCTTGCGGCCGATCACCTTGCTGAGGTCTCAGCTGCCGGACGCCTGCCAGCATCTCGAACTGCACGGGAGGGGAACCTGTGAACGCCGACGAGACACGACCCGAGCCGTTCGAGTCCGTGGAGATGACGCGGCAGCTGCCTGGTCTTTCCGACGCAGACCTGCCGTTCCATGGGCATCAACGGATCAAGGAGCACCTGATGCGTGAAACTTCAAGAGGTATTGACACTGTCCGAGTGCGGTCCCGTCGTCCGATGGCGCTGTTCCTGGCAGCGGGCGTTGCCACATGCGCCGTAGCCCTGGCCCTCGCCATCGGGGTATCCGACTCGGGCGAGCCGCCTGCCGTCGCCAAGCCTGAGCCGGCTGCCGTGCAACTGCTGGATCGCGTGGCACTGGCGGCGCATGCGGCCCCGGCGCCCACGGTCCGGGACGGCCAGTTCCTGTATACGAAGACGGTCGGCCACTCCACCTCCCTGTCCGAGACCCAGGATGGGCAAATGGAAGCAGACCGTACGGACGAGTCCGCCGAACGATGGGTATCCGTCGACGGATCCGCCGGCACGGTCACACGCAACGCCAAAGGAACGACGACAGACCCGGCCCGAGGCAAGGACAAGGCCACAATCAACGGCCCCACCTACCGCTTTCTCGAGTCCCTCCCGACGGACCCCGACCGCCTTCTTGAAGTGATCTACGCCGATGCCAAGCTCAACCACGGACCCGGCTCCGGGTCGACCACCGGCCCCGATCAGCAGGCGTTCGTTGCAATCGGGGACCTGCTGCGGACCGTGGAGGCTCCGCCTGGGGTGAGCGCTGCTCTCTACCGTGCGGCCGCCCGCATCCCGGGTGTTGTCCTGGTTCCCGAGGCAACGGATGCCGTCGGCCGGACAGGTGTCGCCATTGCCCGTGTCCACAAGGGCGAGCGGACTGAGTGGATCTTCGACAAGGAGAGCATGCGTCTCCTCGGGGAACGCACTGTGCTTCTCAAGGACAGCGCCTGGGGGAAGGCTGGCACGCCAGTGACCTCCGTGGCCATCGTCGCCCGAGGGGTCGTGGACGAGGCAGGCTAGGCACCGACCCGGTAGCGGTCGCCTTCCAGACAAAGATTCGATCGGGTGACCGACTTGCCGTCGCCGCGCACCGTGAGGTGACTTTGGTCACTCATGCCCCAGTGGCCCTGTGGTTACTCTTCCGCGGGACTGCGGCCAGGCTGGTGCTGGCCGCACGTCCACACCTGAAGTGTGAGCCGCCACGAGGGTGGCCAAGGGAGGGGACTCATGCGTCACTTACGCATCGTCGGTGTCGCGGCTGCGGCCATTGCCGCACCGCTCATAGCAACGCCCGCAGCCAGCGCTGCAACCACACCACTGCCCGCAGCTCCGGTCTCCGGGACCTTGAGCCCGGCTGCAGAGCAGCAAATGCTGAGCGAGATCGCCACATCGAAGCCGGTCATCGCGACGTACAAGGGCAAGCAGATCAACCTCGCCCAGAACTGGGAGGGGGCGCGAGTCTGCGCTGAGGTCTCGGACGGCTCGGTCGAGTGCTTCGACAGCCAGGGCGAAGCGGACGCCGCTCTCGTCAACGAGAACGCCTCCGTTGCAAGGCGGGAGAGCGCGGTCAGGAAGGCGCTCGGGGGGACTGCCGCGCAGGCGCCGGCCAGCACGTCCGCCATCGGCGACTGCGGCTTCGGTTGGATCTGTGTGTGGGAGCACTCCGACTACAGCGGCCGTCGCCTGCAGTGGAACGCGAAGGGTACCAAGAACCTCAGCAACTGGGGCTTCCGGGACCAGGCCAGCTCCGGATGCGTGAACCGGTACCAGTACGGTGCGAGCCTGGTCGACTTCCGGGACTTCCAGCTGGATCCGGAAATGCTCATGGGGGCTGGTTCCTGCTACGACTTCACCAAGGCCTCGTATGTCTGGGGCGGAACGTGGAATGACAAGGCCGATGCCGTGATCGTCAACTAGCGGCGCCGAACAGAGGAAGGGACCCGCCAGCTGGCGGGTCCCTTCGTCGTCTCCGCCACCTCCCGGTGGACTTCAGGTGCCCTTTGAGTCGCCGCATGCGCCGTCGTCGCGAGTGGCCTGGACTGTCGTCCCCGGCCCCAGGGGCATCGGGATGCTGAAGGACCAGCACTTGCGGTGCGGTGAGCCTCCGCCAACTTGAAGTCGCAGGTCAAAGGGCTGGTGTGACCGGTTCTCGGGGCGCTCGTGCTGGTCACGGGCGACTGTCTGAGTAGTAGATCGTCCGTCAGCGCGGTCGGCGCCTGAGTCGAAAGGCGGTCGCCGGGATCATCTCGTGCAGGGGATCATGCGTAGGTGTCGCCGATCGAAGCCGCAACCGATGACCTGCAAGACCTCGCTGTTCTCTGGAGTATCGGCGAGGCCCATGCTCACGATGTCGTCGAGGCTGCCTGCGCGGCACTCGTTGCCGGACTGGACAGCCCGGCACTGCGCATTCTGGCCGGATACACACGTGCCGAGGCGGAGTACGACGTTCCCGACCTGCTTCCCGTCGTACTCGACGAGCTGGACATTGTGTTCTACCCGCGCGACAGCGAGGCCGGGCAGGACGCTGCCGTGCGGGCGCTCGCGCACCAGATGCTGGCGGGCCGGCTGACGCCGCGAGAGCTTGCTATGCGCATCCACCAGCGGTTCGGCCACCAGCTACCCCTGGCCGAGCGCCTTGCTGAGCTTGATGACGAGTACGACATCGTCGAGTACGGGAACAGGACGTTGGCCCAGTTGCCAACAGGTACGGGCCGCTGGACTTCGGTGAGTACGTGTGGATCCACGTGCCGTGCGTCCAGCAGGACCGCTTCGACTACGGCGAGTGGCTGCGAGCGACGCACCGGGAGGCACGGATCGAGGCGCGGGAGCTGTCCGTGGCCGAGCGGCCCGTGTTCCACCCCGAGCCCGGCGGCCTGTTGGCCTGGAGGTGCACGCGGGGCAGCGACGTACTGTTCTGGGACACCTCGGCCTCCGTCGACCCCGACAAGTGGACCGTGGTGGTGCAGCACTCGGGGGCGGTGCCGGGCAGTGGCCTGCTCCGGTGGCACCGGTACGACCTGACGCTCACCGACTATCTGCGGCACACCGTCCGTGACACCTGGGAGCTCCCTTCTCCTCCCGGCCCGCTGCTGGGCCCGCTGCCGGGCCCTGTCGCGCGTACCGCCTTCCTTCCCGACGCCGAGGTGTGGACCCCGCCGGCGCCGGTCCCGCCTCGGCTCACCGAGGCCGAGCGCCGAATCGCGCTCGAGAGCGGCACCGGGCTGGACGGGCTGCGGCTGCTATCGCCGCCACCCGAGCGGCCGTACCTCGGCGACGGCTCCTGGGAGGGACTGTTCGCCGAGCTGGGCACACGGCTGCCCGGGGAGTACGTGCGGCTGATGGACGAGTACGGCGCTGGCATCTGGAGCGGGTGGCTGCGTTTCCACACCCCGCTCCGGACCGGCGAGCGGCGTTTCCTCACGCACGTCGAGGACACAGCGGACGCCTACCGGCAGCTAAAGGACGGCAACGCGGGCTGGTACCCCCTGCCATCTGGCCCGAGCGCGGCGGCTTCCTCCCCTTCGCCAACTCCATCGACGGCGACTACCTCGGCTGGCTCACCGAGGGCGGGGATCCCGACACATGGCCGCTGATCGTCTGGCCCCGCCACGCGGACCAGGGACCGCCGCTCGAGGGCGGCCTGATCGACACCCTCCTCGACTGGCAGCGCGGCACGCTGGTCACGCATGGCTTCCCCGCCCTGGACGAGGAAGACGACCCTGTTGAGTTCGCGGACTTCCGGTCCTGGGACGACCGCGCCTACTGGTGAACCCTCCGCCGGAGATCGGCCGATGGGCCGCCCGGCCGGTGCGCTGGGTGACGCGTTTGCGCCGCCGTTGACGATGTGCCGGCCGAGGCGATGCCCTTGTGCCACTCTGCCCGGGGTGGACGGGATAGCCGACGGCCGAGAGCCATGCTGCAGAGGCCGGTGGTGCCAACTAGCGCGCTGATCTGGTGACAACCACCCTGCTTCATCGCGCACCTTCACCCAGGTCGATCGGCACGCCGGGTGACAGGTATCGAGCTTCGGCACAATCGGCGGGCCGCCGACAACGCTCTGGCGGCGGCCCGCTCCCTGATTCCGGACCATGATTGCGAGGCCGATGATGACCACGCCCTGGCCGACCCGGCGCACCGCGCGCCGTACGCTCCCCCGCGCGTCGCCGCGCCCCGCGAGCCGGTCGACCCGGCCCGCATCGGCCGCCGCGTCGTACGGCGCCAGGCGAGGGGCATGGACGCCAGGGCCGTCGCGGCGGCCCTCGAGGACGCGCGGTTCGACGCGAGGCAAGCGTCCCGGTACGAGGATCTGGCCGACGACCTCCGCGGCCCGGCGGAGCTCGCGGAGTGGGAGCGGATCGCCGCGCTGCTCGCCGCTGCCGGTCCGGGCGCCGTGTACGACCCGGACGTCGACGACGTCGTCCAGGCTGAGCTCGCCGCCGACGTCGCGGCCGCCGCCGCCCGGGAGGCCGAGCTGCGCGAAGCCCTCCGGATCGCGGCCCGCGCCAACCACCTCCAGGTGCTGCGGGACCTCGGCACCCTGGACCAGGCCGAGCCGGCCGAAGGCGACGAAGCCGTACGCGACGAACTCACCCGCCGCGCGGGCGGGTACGTCCAGGCCGACGTCGATGCCTGGCTCGCCCACGCCCTCGCCGCGCACCGCGGGCACTACCGCGACCCGGCCGCCCGCGAGGCCGCCGCCGGCCTTCTGCCCCCGCCGGTCCTCGCCCACGCCGCCCTGCTCGGCCAACTCCTCCGCCTGGTCCCCGGCGCCGATGCCGACCAGCTGGCCTTCGCCGCCCGCCTCGCCGCCACCGAACCCGAAGCCGTCGACGCGCTCGCCGCGGTTCTCACCCGCGCCCATCCCGAGGGCTCCTGACCAGGCCCAATGTCCTGTGACAACGAACCTTGTTCGATTGACACTGAAGTTGGACAACCAGCACTTTCCTGTCGCCGAAGTCGGTCCGAGGCGCTCTGACGGTACGGAAGGGTCAGGTTGAGGCGGGGGGCAGATGCGGCACAAGAAGGCCCGCACCGATCAGGTACGGGCCTTCTATAGTCGTCAGCTGTGTGATGCGAAGGTGGCGATCACCCACTCCGTGATGGCACGCCCCAGGCCGGTGAAGAAGCCACCGATTGCAGCAGCTATCACGACGGACTTGCCCTTCTGGCCGGCGTTCTCTCGCTGCGTACCCTTGGTCATCGGGTCCCTTCCAGCTCGTTGGGTCCTGTCGATAGCCCGTCGGTTGGGTTGGACGCCTCCGGCGGGCTGTCCCAATTGCAGCGCCGGAACTACAGTGTTCAGGTATCAGCTGGATCATCCTGGACTTCACGGGGGCTGCAAAGACGATGGCCAACAGGCGGCGTCCGGTGTCCTCGGACATTCCGGCTGGGAGGTTCGCCAGCGAGCTGCGCGAGTTACAGCGTCAGGCCATGGCATCGGCAGGTTCTCTGGAGGCCATGCGCGCGCTGTCGGCCGAGCGAGTGGCGGCAGGGCGCGAGTGGCCCACCAGCAGATCTGCGATCTACGCGGCCTTGAACGGAACGAGTTTGCCTTCCGTGGAGACTCTGTGCGCGATGGTCGCGGCATGGGCACCACGCAGGGCCGCCGATATCGCTACCTGGCTACGTCGGCGCGACGAGGTGCAGGATGAGTCCATTGCGTGGCGAGCAGCCACAGCTCAACGACCAGCTCAGCCAGGCAAGGGGCGGCCTTTCTCCGAGGTCGACGCTGTTGAATCCCCAGTCATCCTTGTGGCCGAGGCCAAGCGGTCGCTCCGCGAGGCGCTGATCGCCAAGAATATGACGGTTTCGGAACTGGCAGCTGAGAGCGGATTGGGAAGGACAACGGTCTATCAGGCGCTTGACCCCTCTGGTGCAGTTCCGTCGCGTCGCACGATCATCAAGCTGGCCGGCCCGCTGGGCATGGAGGCTATGGACCTCTTCAACCTCTTGCTGTCTGACCTTTGATTGCTCGGCGTAGGTCTGGCTGGTGCAGTCTTAGGAACCCGGCGCACCTCGACGCCACTGAAGGGCCCAGCAGGGCATGGCGGTCGTGCTGCACACCAGGCCTCTGCTGCCGTTTACGAGTACACAAGCCATGCCAGGTACGCGAAGGCACAGCGGATCATGCAGAGGGCGACGAGTCGGCCGAGTCACGCGTCCGCTGAGGCTTCTGCATCACGCCGTGGGAGGACCTGCGCGAGGCCCACCTGGCCCGGCTCGCGGCCCAGCCCCGGCCGTCGCCTGATGGCCCCGCAGCACAGCCCGCACCGCGCCCGGATCGCCTTCTCCGACTCCGCCGCCAAGCAGCTGGAGAACATCACCAGCGAGGCCGAGATCCACGCGCTGGACCGCGCCCTGGTCGTCGTCTCCGACGACCCCGACGTCGGCGAGGCCCTGCCCGCCGACAGCGCCGGCCCCCAGCTGCGCCAGTACACCGACGACATCGAGCACGTCCGGCTCCTGTACTGGGTCACCGCGCTGCGCAGCGTGGTGGTCGTGGCGTATGTGGAGGTTTGAGCTCGGCGGGTGTGCGGTTTGTGTGCGGTTTGGGGTGTGGTTCGGCGTGTGGTTTGGTTACTGTGTGTGTAGGCTGCCGGGTGGAGGTGAGCCCTGTGACCACGGAGAACGAGCTGTTCAGTGCGGTGGATGCGCTGCTTGAGCACGTTGCCCAGGAGACCCTGCCGCCGCCTGCCGAGCGGAGGCGGCTCCGCGAGGCCGCCGGGCTGAGCCAGGACCAGATCGCCACTGCCCTGCAGACCCGGCGCGAGACCGTCAGCGGCTGGGAGTCCGGCCGCAGCGAGCCGCGCGCGCCGAAGCGGGGGGCGTACGCCAGGCTGCTGGAAGGGCTGGCGGAGCGGTTCCCGGCTCCGGAGGAGAGTGCCCCCGGGTCTGCCTATGAGTCTGCCTCTGAGGCTGAGCCTCCTCCCGTTTCCGGTTCTGTTGCTTCTGCCCCGGTCGCCGTGCAGGCGCCGGTGCGGGTGCCCTCCGGTGGGGGTGAGGGGCGGTTTCCGCATGGGCCGCTGGTTGTGCTTGATGCTGACGCCGACCGGCAGGTCGTTGCGTACGGTGTCGGCGGGCTGGTGTTGGACGTGCCCGCCAAGTCGCTTCCCGCCCTGGTGGAGTGGGCCCTTGGGGAGGGTGGGCTGGGTGCGGCCCGGCTTGTTGCGAACGGGCGGGACGCCGATCCGGTGCTCGTGCTGACCGATGCCGCTGCCGAGCGGTACGGGCTGCCGTCAAGGCTGTCCCAGGAGGAGCGGCACGCCGGCCGACTGCCGGAGGACCACAAGGTCGTCAAGCAGCTCACCAAGGCACAGTGGCAGCTGACCCGGCGCGGGCTCGGGCCGTGGGCGCGGATCTACCGGCCCGCGCAGGGCGGCAAGCGGTCGTGCGTCCAGTTGTGCGTACTGGGCTGGGACGCGCTCGACAGCCGGTCCTGGGGGCGGGCCGCCGAGCTGCCGCCGGCGGAGCTGGCGCGGCTGCTGGGTACGTACGCGACCCGGGTCATCACCCCGCGCGGGTCGACCGCGGTCAACGGCCTGGAGCTGATGACCGCTCTGCATCCGCCGACCCGGGCCGGGCGGCCCGATGCCGACGGGCGCAGGAAGAGCGAGTACAACCCCGGGTCGCTTGGCAGTCAGCCGGTGGACTGTGCGCCGCCGGAGGCTCCGGACGGGCATCCGCTGCTGGCGCACCTGCCCCGGTTCCACCAGCGGGGCCCGGCCGAGGTGCTGGTGGAGGAGGCGTACGACTGGGCGCGGCCGCTGACCGACGAGGAGTGCCTCAAGCCGTACGTGGTGGGCATTGATGTGAACATGGCCTTTGCCGCGGGGGCGAACGGGGCCGTTGTCGGGCTCGGGGCGCCTGTACATGTCGAGCGGCCTCGGTTCGATGTGAAGGTGCCCGGGTGCTGGTTGGTCGATCTGTCCCATGTGGAGCTCGATCCGCGGTTGCCGTCGCCTTTCACCCCGACCGGTGAGCGGCCCGAGGGGCCGGCCTGGTACGCCACCCCGACCGTCGCCTACGCGGTGGAGCTGGGGTACGAGGTGCGTCCTGCGGAGGGCTGGCTGCGCAGGGAGACCGGACGGTACCTGGACGCCTGGTACCAGCGGCTGCGCGACGCCTATGTCGCCACCATGGCCGACCTCGGTGTCACCACGGGCATGGAGCCGCAGGCCTTCCTGGAGGCGATGGCCCGGCACCGGGAGGTCGACCCGGAGCTGGCGCTGGTGCTGTCCGCGATCAAGGCGACCGTGAAGGGCGGTATCGGCAAGCTCCGTGAACGGCCCCGGGGTGGCGGCTGGCGCCCGGGTCAGCCCTGGCCGGCGCTGCAGCGCCCGACCTGGCGCCCGGACATCCGTGCGGCCGTCATCTCCCGGACGCGGGTCAACATGCACCGCAAGATGGTCAA
This sequence comes from Streptomyces sp. NPDC032472, assembly GCF_040636955.1. Lineage (NCBI taxonomy): Bacteria > Bacillati > Actinomycetota > Actinomycetes > Kitasatosporales > Streptomycetaceae > Streptomyces > Streptomyces sp. NPDC032472. Next base: position 54,303 of record NZ_JBEZVK010000038.1, on the reverse strand, counting down.
GATGGCCGGCGCCACCGGGCTGTTCCCGGTCGCCGTGCTGTCGGACTGCGCCGTGTACGCCTCCGACGGGCCGAGCCCGCTCGACTTCCTCCCGTACGAGGACGGCAAGCCCCTCAAGGGAGGCTTCCAACTGGGTGTCTCCCCCGGCATGGTCAAGCACGAGGGGACGCAGACCGTGCTGTGGGCGGAAGGCGTGCGCGAGGAGTACGGGAGCGAGCTCAACCTGGCCCGGTACATCAAGGACGGCCAGATCACGGCCAAGGACAGCGGAGAGTAGGCGGGTCCGATGGCCACGGTCGGCGAAGGGCTCGAGGAGGCGCTGCAGCGGGCGTTCACCCGTCCTGTGCCCAAGAGCGCGGGCGCCCAGGTGCGTTTCCTCGTCAAGCAGTACAAGGGCCGTACCGGGGAGGTCGCCCGGCTGCTCGGGATCAGCCGGCGCACGGTGGAGCGGTATGTGAAGGACCAGCTCAAGCACCCCCGGCCGGAGCTCGCCGCCCGGATCGAGCGGGAGGTGCGCAGGCGGTGGCAGCCGCAGGTGCGGGCCAGGGCGAGGAAGGCCGCCGCCACGACCACCGGCATCATGATCGACACGCGGGCCCGGTTCGGCTACACGGCCGCGCCCGGCACCACCGACGACGCCCGGATGCGCCACCTGACCGTGGCCCTGCCGCCGGAGTTCGCCGGGAGGCTCTTCGACGCCCAGCAGGCGGGGGCCACCGAGCAGCGGCTGCGGCAGATCGCCGCCGAGGGGCTGCAGGAGACCTACTTCAAGGACCACGGGCGGCGGGCCCAGGGGCTGCTGGTCGAGTACACCGAGCTCGAGCACATCGAGTTCGAGCTGTAGGACGCCCGTACCGGGCCTGAGGACCGGCACGGAGCGGATGGGCCCCGTTGCGGTCCGCGCCCGGGTGTCGTCCAGCAGGACGAAATCGGGGGCCCGGTCCGGCTCGGCGAGCAGCCGTGGCTGCGTGCGGTGGCCATGCTCGGATCCCAGGCGCCCGGGAGGGCTCCTCGGCCTCCCCCTCCCCCGGTGCTCCCTCCCCCGGCTCGGGGGACTGAAGCCCGGCGAGCACGCTTCGGTCCCTGTCCCTTCGGTCCCTGCATAAACCTGCAGGTCAGGGGCTCGGGTCTCGGATCACAGGGACCAAAGGGACTCAAATCTCTAGTTATGAGCTACTCAGGCATACCCAGTAATACTTACGCGGGCGCATACACGCACGCACGTAAAGGCTGGAAGTAGGGATTCTGAGTCCCTTCAGTCCCTGGCTGTTGGCAGCTAAGGCTGTGACCTGCGGTTTTGTCCAGGGACTGAACGCGCAGGGACTGAACGAGGGTCTGGGCGATTCAGTACCTGGGGCGGTCCGGCGGAGGACGAGAGGAGCCGGGAAGCCGCTGCCGGGCACAGGGACCGAAAGGGACCGAGGAGTCGGACCGCCGGAGGGTGAGGGACTGAGTCCCTGCCCCGGACCGGGTCGCGACACGCCCGGGTGTGCACTGGCTTTGGAGAAGGGGCTTCTCGGGACAAAGCAGTTGGAAACTGTCAGGGACCGAGGGACTGAAGGGACTGAACTTCGGATACGGCGGAGATTGCATCCCGAGCGGTCACGATCTCTGGGGTAGTCTCCGACATAGTGAATCTTCAGTCCCTCTGGTCCCTGAGGTGCAGGTCAGCGCACACCTCGGAGAACAGCCCCGGGGACAGCAGCAGCCGCCACTAACAATGCGTCAAGGAAGAGCCAGTGCCCGTCCATTCCGAGAGCCTGCCACACGGTGAGAGTGGCAGGACGGCACGGGACGTGGCCGCCTGGATGGCCCGCAGGGGCTACCCGGTGCACCCCCTGGCGCCAGGGACCAAGACGCCCGCCCCGAACTGCCCCGACTGCCGCAGCGCCCAGCACCCGCCGCAGGAATGCCCCTGCCGGGTCCGGGGCCGCTGGTGCCACGGCTTCCACGCGGCCACCACGGACCTGCCCACGGTGCTGCGGTGGTGGGAGACCGAGCCGGCGTTCGGTGTAGGGGTCTCCTGCGGGCCTGCCCGGCTGGTGGTCATCGATGTCGACGCCCACCGCACCCCGCTGCCGGACCGTCAGCGGCTGCTGCCCGGGATCCCCGTCGACGACCGTGTGGACCTGACCGGGCTGCAGAACGGTTTCGACACCCTGGCGCTGCTGGCCGCGTTCCGCTCGCGGCCCCACCCGTGCGACGACGCCTCGACCCTGCGGGTGCGTACGCCCTCCGGAGGCATGCACATCTGGTACCGGGCGCCCAAGGACGGTCCGGGCTTCCGGTCCTCCAGCGGCTCGAGCCCCAAGGTCGCGCTCGCCTGGCAGGTCGACGTCCGGTCGGTCGGCGGATACATCGTGGCGCCCGGGACCCGTACGGCCGCCGGCGTGTACGAGGCCCTGCCGGGCGCGCGGCTGCCCGCGCCCCTGCCGCTCTGGCTGACCGCCGAACTCACCCGCACCGGGCACTCGGTCGGGGCGGGCCCTGCCGAGCCCTCCCGTGGGCCTGTGGCGGCTCGTACGCGGCGGCCAGGGGGCCAGGGACCCGGACGGGCCGGACAGCGCATCCTGGCCCCGCTCATCGACGAGGTGCGCGCCTGCGGGGCCAGCCCCGCGGGAACGGCCTTCAGCGAGAAGCTCAACCGGGCGGCGTTCACCGCGGGCGGGCTGGCCGCCGCGGGCCACTTTGCCGCCGAGGAGTTCCGCCGACTGCTCCTGGAGGCCGCAGACCAGGCACGACCCCACCAGCCGCGCCGGAACCGCCTCATCGTCGAAACAGGGCTGAACGCCGGAAGCAACCGACCCATCCACCCCAAGGAACGCCCATGAGCAGCGCCGAAAGCACGGGGTTCAACGCCCAGGCAGCGGCGGAACAGCTCGCCGCGTTCACCACGGACACCGTCACGCCCGCCCGGCGCCTGCCCGCCCAGCAGGGGACGGCCCAGGCGGCGACGGGGGCTGGCGACTTCATCGCCACGGGTCTGCTGCGCAACCTCACCGACCGGGGCAACGCCAAGCTGTTCGCCCACCTCCACCACGACCGGTTCCGGCACGTGGAGGGACTGGGCTGGTACGTGTGGGACGAGTACCGGTGGAAGCGCACGGGCGGGGAGAAGGCGGCGATCTGGGCCGCCGGCGAGATGGCGGAGGAACTGCCCGACCACGACCCGCGCGGCGTCTTCACCGACCGGGAGCTGGCGCAGCACCGCAAGCGCGCGATGTCCACCTCGGGCGTGAAGGCCATGCTCACCCAGGCCAAGGCGTCGCCCGAGCTCGCCTTGGACCCCGACTCCCTCGACGGCGACAAGTACGCCCTGTGCACCCCGTCGGGCGTCGTGGACCTGCGCACCGGAGACCTGCACAAGCCCGACCCCACCCGGGACCTGCACTCGCGCGCCACGCACCTGGCCCCCGAGGCCATGCCGACGCCCCGGTTCCACGACTTCCTGAACCAGACCTTCGGGGACGACGACAAGGGCAAGGAGATGATCAACTTTCTCCATCTCCTGCTCGGCTACTCCATCACGGGTGACGTGGGCGGCCAGGTGCTGCCCTTCCTGTACGGCGTCGGCGCCAACGGCAAGTCGGCCCTCCTCGACGTGGTCATCAAGATCCTCGGAGACTACGCGGACGTGGCCCCGCCCGGCTTCCTGATGGAGCGGGGCAAGTTCAACGAGCACTCGACCGAGTTGACGGAGCTCCACGGCCGTCGCCTGTTCGTGTGCAGTGAGCTCAAGCCGCACGACAAGTTCGACGAGGCCCGCGTCAAGCTGCTCACGGGCGGCGACCGCCTCAAGGCCCGCCGCATGCGGCAGGACTACTTCAGCTTCGAGCCGACCCACAAGCTGTGGCTGCTGGGCAACCACCGCCCCGAGGTCGGCACCGGCGGGCACGCGTTCTGGCGCCGGATCCGGCTGATCCCCTTCGAGAAGGTCGTCCCCGACCACCGTAAGATCGACAATCTGGCCGAGGCACTGGTCCAGGAGGAGGGTCCCGGCATCCTCCACTGGATGATCCAGGGTGCCAAGGCCTACCTTGCGACCAAGCCGGCCCTGACCGGGCCGAGCGTGGTCCGTACCGCCACGCAGGCCTACGCCACCACCGAGGACCACATCGGGCGGTTCCTGGCGGAATGCTGCACCACGGGGGCGGACCTGCCCGAGCCCCGCGACCTCAAGGTGGAGCAGGGCGCCCTCTACCGGGCCTACAGTGCATGGTGCCTCGACGGCGAGGGCCTGCGCCCCGCCACCACGCGTGCGTTCGCCACGCGTATCCGCGCCGAGGTCGGCGTCGCCTCACCCAGTGAGATGCTCCGTTCGAACGGACAGAAGTTCTATCCCGGCCTGGCCCTCCTGGCCGACGAAGAACAGCCACCGCGCGACGCGAACAGGGCAAACGTGACGTGATCGGCCGACGTGTGCCGCCTCCCCGGGGCGGGCACGCCTACGATGGACAAGGAAGATGAACAGACCCACCAGCCGGCGGTGGCCCACAGGGCCCTGCCGCATACCGGTATCGGCGTCGCTCGCGGCGTGGAGGACCCAGGGGCCCGGAAGGCCCGACGTGAACGAGGAAGGACCCAGGCCATGAGCTCGCTACTGACAGCAAGCGATCTCGCCCACGAGGACAAAGTGGTGTGGCTGGAGGACCCCGAAGAACTCGATTACGTGCGCCAGGCCCTGGACAAGACCCCCCGGCGCCGGGGGAAGCCGCGCTACCACCGCGACGGCCGCATGATCGGCTTCACCGAGCTGGGCGACACCGCGGAAGCGGACCCCGACAGCGGCCTGCAGAAGCGCCGGGTCTTCTACCTGCTCCCCCACGACCGGGACGCCGAGCCCGACGGCCTGTACCGCGAAGGGGCGCCCGGCGAGGCCGTGGACCCCCGTACGATCGCGCCGAGGCAGGTCGGCAGGAAGACCGCGCGCTCGCAGCGCGGGCTGTCCGCTCCCACCGTTGCCTGAACTCGGTCCCTTCAGTCCCTTGGGACCCTTCGTCCTGTTCAGTCCCTGTTTGCTGCCCTGAAGTGTGCACACCTGCGCCCTGTGGTGGCTGAAAACCGCCTGAAGGTAATGGCGAAATTCAGTCCCTTCAGTCCCTTCGGTCCCTCGGGGGGCGTTAACGGCGTTAACGCCGTCAGCGCCCCCGGCGTGGGGTCGGCCTCAGATGCGGGTCATCAGCAGTTCCGTGACGGCCTTGAGGTCGTCCGGGGTGAGGTGGGCCGTCAGGGCGTCCGCGATCGTCTCCGGGGAATCCGTGGCGATCATGATGCGGGGTGTGGCGGGCACGGGGGCGGGCGTGACGGGGACGGGCGCCTGGGGCCGGCCGGGGGCCGGTGTGGAGCGCTGGCGGGGCGGTGCCGGGGTGTTGATCGACTCCGTGGCCGCCGCCTCCTGCTGCTCCTGGGGCAGGCGGCCGATGCGGCGGGCCGGCTCCACCTTCAGCTCCCCCGTGTCGACCTTCTCCTGGAGGGCCGGGGTGAGGTTCAGCAGGGTCAGGCGCTGTGAGACCCAGGCGGGCGTCTTGCCGAGGCGCTTGGCGACCTGGGCCTGGGAGCCGTGGACGTCGACGAGCTCCTGCAGGGCGCGGGCCTGGTCCATCGGCGCCACGTCGACGCGGTGGACGTTGGCGATGAGCGCCGATTCCAGGATGTCCGCCGCCGAGGCGGCCAGGGAGTCGTTGACGTGGATGTGCATCGTCTTCAGGCCGGCGAGCTGCGCGGCCGCGAGGCGGCGGTTGCCGTCGATGACGACGTACGGGGCGCGGCCGAGGCCGTCGGTCTGGCCCGGGTGGGCCTCCATGAAGGCCAGGCGGGTGGCGACCGCGAGGGGCTGGAGCTGGCCGCGGGAGGTGAGGGACTGGGCGAGCTCGTCCAGTTCGGTCAGGTCCTCGCGCAGGTTGAACGGGTTGTGCGCGAGGGCTTCGATGGGGACCTCGGAGGGCGGCGTCACCCCGGAGGTGGGGGCGCCCGTGGCCTCGGCGATGGCGGCGCGGCGGGAGCTGACGCTCACGGGCTGGGCCCGGGCGAAGGACGCCGAGACTCCGAGTTTGTCGGCCTTGCTCATGAGATCTCCCGGGCCAGGGCGCGCAGGGCCACGGCCTGGTCGCCCTTGGGTGCGTAGACGAAAAGGGGCTGCTTCACGCGGACGGCCTCGCGCTGTTCCTTGAGGTCGGGTACGACGGCGACGACGCGCGGATCCTTTATGTCCATCCAGGCCTGGAGCGAGGACGTGGCGATGTAGCCGCGGCGGCCGTCGTAGAGGTTGACGACGAGGCCGAGGTAGTCGATGTCGAGGCTGAGGTCGTCGCGCAGGTCGTTGATCTGGGAGGTGAGGAGGTCGTAGGCGTCGGCCGAGGAGTCCTCCGCCTGGACGACGATCAGCGCGCCGGAGGCGCCCGGCTGCTCGGCGTCGCGGCGGCGGCCGTAGTAGATCGCGGCGTCCATGCTCAGGCCGAGGCTGGGTGGGCAGTCGATGAGGATGACGTCGTAGTCCGACTCGACGGGGGCCAGGGCCCGTTCGAGGGCGGCCTCGCGGGCGCGGACCGTGGAGAGGCGGACGTCGAGGAGGAAGGCGTCCGTGCAGGCGGGCAGGAGGTGGAGGCGGTCGCCGAAGCGGGCGTCCGGGATGGGGACGACCAGGTCGGACAGGGGGCCCTTGGCCTCGCCGGCCATGTGGCAGGTGAGGCTGTCACCGCCGATGGGCAGGGGCTGCTGGCCGAGCTGCTTGGTGAGGTGGCCCTGGGGGTCGAAGTCGACCAGCAGGACGCGCATGCCGAGGCCCGGGAGGTCCTCCAGGTCCAGGGCGTTCGGGTCGGGGGCGGCCGGGTGGGGGCCTGCGTCCGGGGCGTCTGCCGAGGAGAGGCGCGCCAGCTGGCGGGCCACGCGGACCGGGTGGAGGGAGTCGGGGTCCTCGGCGAGGGCCTCCGCGGTGCCGGCGGTGATGGCGGTCTTGCCGACGCCGCCCTTCTGGTTGCACACCACGATGCGGCGGACGACGGAGGGCCGCTTGACCGTGGGGGCCGGGTTCATCTCCAGCCAGAGGCGGACGGCTTGGGCGAGTCCCTGGATGAGGGAGACGCCGCGGTCCTTGGCGTCGGAGCGGAAGGACTCCCACTGGCCGGCCGGGAGCCAGGTGGAGAACGACTCGGCGCCGGAGGTGTCCACGGGGGACGGGGCGGAGGCGAGCGCGCTCCACTGGGCGATGCCCTGGTGGACGGCGTCCTGGATGTCCACGCGGAGTTGGGCGGTACGGATCTTCAACTCCTGGCGCAGCCACGGCGGGAGTTTGGAGACGACCTTCTCTCGGTCGCTCTGAGACGAGGGCGAAGTCATGAGAGGGACTTTACTAACGTTCGCGGCCGGATGTGAGCGCCACGCTTGGGTTTTGCTAACGAAATGCGGCAGGGCGGCCTCGCACCCGCCGTGGCGAGCACCCCCGTGGTTCACCACGGTGCCTGCGAGGCTGCCCTGAGGCGGTGGTCAGCCGGCGACCGGGACCGCGGGGGCGTCCGGGGCGGCGGCCAGCCCGAGTTCGGCTCGGCACGCGGGCGAGCCGGCCGGGTCGAAGAGCGGGATGCGGTCGGCGGGCACGATGCCCGGGAGCAGGAAGGTCCAGAGGTCGATGACCCGGCGGTGGAGGTCCTCACGGCCGGTGCGGACGTGCGAGGTGACCTGGATGCCGGTGAACGAGCCGACGAGGAACGTCGAGAGGGCACCCACGTCGAGCGGCGGGAAGAGGTCGCCACGCTCCTGGGCCGGCGTCAGACAGCTCCGACAGGTGTCGATCCAGGTCTCGTACGGGGTGGGGTCCGGGTGGGTGAAGGAGCCGAACTCGATGACGAGGCGGATGCCGGCGCGGATGCGGACGTTGGTGCGCAGCCCGAAGGCCATCCGGTGCGTCAGGTCGATGACCGTCTGCAGCCCGAGCTCCTCAAGCGCGCCTTCGGAGACCTGGAACTGCTCGTCCATCAGCGTGCGGGCCAGGGCTTCCTTGGACGGGAAGTGGAAGTAGAGCGCGCCCTTGGTGACCCCGGCGTGGCGCACGACGTCGCTGAGGCTCGTGCCGCCGAAGCCGCTGCGGTCGAAGGCGACGGCCGCGCCGTCGAGGATCGCCTGCCGGGTGATCTCGGCGCGTTCCTCCCTCGCCCTCGCCACGTGCGGTCTCCTGCTGGGGGGTTGGTGCCGGGCTGAACGAAGGTCAATTTAGTGGGCGAGCCACGAAAAAAACCAGTCGACAAGTACGTTTTAGCGAGACGGGAGCACCGCTTTGGTAGCAGGTATCCCGGTATGGAAGCAGCGTTAACGGCGTTAATGCTCACCCCGATCACGCCCGCCGACTCCTGGAAGTGTGGGGCGGTTCGTTGCCGCGTTACGGCTGCGGGCGGAGCCTGGGGCGGTGGGGGCATCACGTGATCCGCTCGAGGCCGTGCTCGTCGCCGTACCGATCATCGTGCTCGCATGCGGGGCGGCCGGCGCCCTGATGCGGCGGCTCGGGCAGACGGCCGTGGTCGGGGAGATCCTGGTGGGGATCGTGCTCGGGCCGTCGCTGCTCGGGTGGCTCTGGCCGGCGGGGAGCCGGTGGCTGCTGCCGGGGGAGGTGCTCCCGTACCTGGGGGTGCTGGGGAACCTGGGGCTGCTGATCTTCATGTTCCTCGTAGGGCTGGAGCTGGACGTCGGGCTGCTGCGGGGCCGGGGCCGGGCCGTCCTTGCGGTCAGCCAGGCGAGCGTGTGGGTGCCGCTGTGTCTGGGCGGACTGCTGGCCCTGGCGATGTACGAGGACTTCGCGCCGGGCGCAACCGCGCGGCCGACGTTCGTGCTGTTCGTGGCGGTCGCCCTGAGCGTGACCGCGTTCCCGGTACTGGCCCGGATCCTGGCGGACCAGGGCCTGTACGGAACGCCGGTGGGTGCGCTGGCGATGGCCTGCGCCGCCGTCGCCGATGTCGTGGCGTGGTGCCTGCTGGCCATGGTGGCGGCACTGGCCGGTCCGAACAGTGCCCTGGGATGGGGGATCGCCGGCATGGGAGTGCTGGCAGCGGCATTCCTGGCGGCCATGTGGTGGGCGGTACGCCCCCTGCTCCGCCGGGGCATCGAGCGGTGGGGTGGCGGCCGAGCGGGCGCCGGGGCGGTCGTAGGCCTGTGCAGCGGGCTCTGCCTGGCGGCGTACGCCACCCATGCGATGGGGGTGCACGCGCTGTTCGGGGCGTTCGTGTTCGGGGCGGTGGTACCGCGGGTGAAGACCGTCGAGGTGGCCGCGGCGCGGATGCGGGAGTTCGCGGTGCCGGTGCTGCTGCCGCTGTTCTTCGTCGGGAGCGGCCTCAAAACGGATGTGGGGCTGCTGGGCGACGGCACGGCGTGGCTGTGGGCAGCGGCGGTGCTGGCGGTGGCGGTCGTGGGGAAGTGGGGCGCGGGCACGGGGGCGGCCCTGCTGACGGGCCAGCCGGTGCGGGGTGCGGTGATGGTGGGCGCGCTGATGAACTGCCGCGGGGTGACCGAGCTCGTCGTACTGAACGTGGGGCTCGAGCTGGGGGTCATCGGCGGTGAGGTGTTCACCATGCTGGTGCTGATGGCTCTGGTCACCACCGCGGTGACCGGCCCGACGGTGAGGGCCTTGCGGGGGCGCCGCCGCGGGGCTGGCCTCCGGGGCGTTAACGCCGTTGATGCCCAGGCCTCCACCGGCCCGAGCATTAACGCCGTTAACGGTCTGCCCGGCGGGGGGCCCGAGCGTTGACGCCGTTAATGGCCGAGGGGGGGGGCGCGGGGGCGTTAACGCCGTTAATGCCCGGCCCCAGACGGCCGACGGACGCCAACGGAAGAGGAGCGCGTAGCGATCTGGGGCGCTCCCCGCTCCCGTCAGCCGTGTCGTCGAAGTCTGGTGGAGGCTAGAGCCCCCGGACACCCACCGACCCCGGTCCACCGTGACCCCGCCCCCGCCCCTGGCTCCCGCTGACCAGCCGGTCCCGGTCCTTGCTGGGGCTCTGCCCCAGACCCCGCGCCTCAATCGCCGGCGAGGCTGGATTTGCCGGGCCCACGTCCCAGACGTCAAGCGGAGGCGGGGACCTCCCGGATCCAGAGGGGGATGGTCCGAGGCTTCGCCCGGGGCGTTAACGCCGTTAACGCTGGCCCCGAGGCCTCGCCCCGAGCCGTTAACGCCGTTAACGCCGTTAACGGTAGGCCCGAAGCTTCGTCCGGGGGAGCGTTAACGCCGTTAATGCTGGGTGTGATCATCGTGGGATGAGTGATGAGCCGAGGATCCAGCCCGTCCGCGTGGGCGATGAGCGTGCCACCCTGACCGGTCTGCTCGACTGGCAGCGCGGCACGCTGATGGTGAAGTGTGCCGGGCTGACGGACGAGCAGTTGCGGCGCAAGGCGGTCACCCCCTCCGGGCTGAGCCTGCTCGGGCTGGTCCGGCACCTCGCGGAGGTCGAGCGGGGCTGGTTCCGCAATGTGTTCAACGGTGAGGACGTGCGCGGCTACTTCCCCAGGAACGAGGCGGGGGAGTGGACCGAGTTCCACGTCGAGGACGCGGACCCGGCGGAGTCGTTCCGGATCTGGCGCGAGACGTGCGAGCGGTCTCGGGCGATCGTGGCGGCCGCCGAGTCGCTGGACGCCATCGGGCGCTTCGGCGAGGAGGAGTACTCCCTGCGCTACATCCTGGGCCACATGATCGAGGAGTACGCCAGGCACAACGGGCACGCTGACCTGTTGCGCGAGGCGATCGACGGCGTGACGGGGGAGTAGGCAGGGGTACGCCAGTCACTGGCCGTTCGGACCGCGGGTGGTGGCGTCCACGGCGTCCAAGGCCAGCTGCCACGGGAAGTGCGGCGGGGCGTCGACGCCGGCCGGGCCGGGGACGAAGCCGTTCTCCCCGTACAGGACGGTGACGCCGGCGCCGCGCAGGGTGGCCAGGGACTGGTCGAACTGGGGGTGGGCGGCGAGGGCGGCGTTCGTGCACGGCATCGTGACGACGGGGGTGCCCTTGCCGATCGCCTCGGCGGCGACGCCGATCGCGAAGCGGTCGGTCAGCCCCAGGGCCCACGCGTTGAGGGAGTTGAAGGTCGCCGGGGCGAGGAGCAGGGCGTCGGCTGCCGGCCAGACGTCGGGCTCGCCCGGGAGCTTGTACTGCCAGCGGACGGGGTGGCCGGTCAGGGCGGCCAGGCCGTCGAGGCTGACGCGGAGCCAGTGGGCGGCGGTGGGGGTGAGGCCGAGACAGACGTCCCAGCCGCGGGACTGCGCGTCCTCGATCACGTGGGCCACGTCGAAGACGGGTGGGGCGGCAGAACAGAGCAGGTAGAGCGTCTTGGTGCTGGTCATACCGACATGTGATCACATTCCTTGACCTCAACCACAGTTGAGGCGACATCATCGGCCGCATGACCGAACAGGAACTGGCCGTCAAGGCCATAGCGCAGGTGGTCGCCGAGGTGCAGCGCACCCAGCAGGCGAAGGACGCGGAGGGCTTCCTCGCCCTCTTCCACCGGGACGCCCTGTGGACGACGGGGCACGGCAAGGTACTCATCGGGTTCGATGCGATCGCGGAGTTCACGCGCTCCGTGCTGCCCACGGCGAACTGGGACGGTCAGGTGACGTACGAGGTGGTGCACACCCAGTTCCTGCGGCCGGACGTGGCCGCGGTCAAGGTGCGCCAGCTGTACACGGGCACGGACGGCGAGCCGAAGGGCGAGGGGGCGCCGCTGTACGTGATGACGCGCGACGGGGACGCCGGTCCCTGGCTGCTGACCGCCTGCCAGAACACCCAGGTGCACGCCGAAGCCGAGTAGGCCGTTGCCCAAGCCCTTGCCGCCACTTCGGCATGTACTTGCTAATGTGGAAAGTACATGCCGGGCTGGAAGGTTCGAGAGGCCCGGGGACGACGGAGGGGTGTGCTGTGAGCGGACAGGCCGAGGCGGCCGCGGCGTTGAAGGGGATCGCCCGGATCGAGGCGACGACGCGCGGGCGAAGTGGTTGGTACACCGGCTACTTGTGGCTGTTCGCCGGGTGGCAGCTGGTCCTGGTCCCTGCCGTGCTGCTGTGGCACGGGCCGATCGGTACGGTCGTCAGCACATCGGTGAATGCGCTCGTGGTCTCGGGGTTGTCCCTGTTCGCCACTCGGCAGCCCGTGGTCCCGCGCGGTTTCGCGGGCAGGCACCTCAGAGTGATCGGCGCCTGGACAGCCACCTACCTCCTGTCCCTCGCGGTCGGCTTGACCGTTTTCCTGGACAGCGTCCCCTTCGCCGCCGGCGCTGCCCTCGCGTGCGCGCTGCCGGCCGCCTCCGCAGCCTGGCGGGAGCAGCGAGCCGTATGACGCCGGAAGTCGCGGCCGGCGCAGAGCAGAGTCCTCACCCCCGGCATGCACTCGCACCGCTCCTGGAGTCGGCGGTGCGTCTGTCGATCGTCGCCGCCCTGGTGGCCGTGGAGAAGGCCGAGTTCGCCTATGTGCGGGACCTCGTGGAGATCACGGACTCTGCGCTGTCGAAGCAGGTCTCGCGCCTTGAGGAAGCGGGCTGGGTGGCGGTCGAGAAGGGCCAGATCGGCCGTCGACCGCGGACGTGGCTGCGTCTGACCGAGGACGGCGTGGCCGCCTACCGGCGTCATATCGCCGCACTCATGGCAATCGCCGGCCCGCTGCACTGATACGGAGGCGTATGCGGGTGAGTCTCTCGACCATGTTCCGTCTCGGGGAGGCGGGATTGACTGAGGGCATGACGCAGAAGACACCGAACAGCATCCGGACCACCGTCACCGAGACCACCGCCTCCGCCCCCACCGCCCCCACCGTCCCTGCCACCCTCGTCATCGGCGGCCACGGCAAGACCGGCCGGCGCGTTGCCGTGAAGCTCCGCGCCGAGGGCCGTCCGGTGCGTATCGGGTCGCGGGTCGGGGAGCCGGCCTTCGACTGGAACGCGCCGGGCGGCTGGGCCGCTGCCCTCGACGGCGTCGACCGGGTTTACGTGACGTACCACCCGGACCTGGCCTTCCCCGGGGCCGACGAGCAGATCGGGGCCTTCGCCCGGGCGGCCGTGGCCGCCGGGGCGCGGCGGCTGGTGCTGCTGTCCGGGCGCGGTGAGGAGGCGGCGCAGCGGGCCGAGGAGCGGCTCAAGGAGTCCGGGGCGGACTGGACCGTCGTGCGGTCCAGCTGGTTCAACCAGAACTTCGACGAGAGCTTCTTCCTGGAGTCGGTACGGGCAGGGGAGATCGCCCTGCCGACTGCGGACGCCGTCGAACCCTTCGTTGACGCCGACGACATCGCGGACGTGGTCGTCGCCGCGCTCGGCGACGACCGCCGGCACATCGGGCGGACGTACGAGCTGTCCGGGCCGCGGCTGCTGTCCTTCGAGGAGGTCGCGGCCGAGCTGTCGAAGGCGACCGGGCGGCACATCGCGTACGTGCCCGTCTCGGGCGAGGCCTACCGCGCGGTACTGCGGGAGAACGGGCTGCCGGAGGAGTTCGCCGAGCTGTTCACCACCATTCTGGACGGGCGCAACGCGCACCTGGTGGACGGGGTGCAGGAGGTGCTCGGCCGCCGGCCCAGGGACTTCGCCGACTACGCCCGTGAGGCGGCGGCCACCGGTGTCTGGGACGTCTGAGACCCTGCGGCGAACGGCCCTCGCGCGGCGGGTGGCCCCCGGGCAGGATGGGCCCGTGGACACGCTGACCGGTCTCCTCGAAGGCCCCAAGGCCCGCGGGGCCTTCCTCCTCAAGTCCGTCTTCAATCCGCCGTGGGCCGTGCGGATCGAGGACCGGGCCCCGCTGTCGGTGGTCACGCTGACCGCCGGATCGGGCTGGCTGCTGCCCGACTGGGGCACGCCGGTGCGGATCGGTCCCGGGGACGTGGCCGTCCTGCGGGGGCCGGAGCCGTACACGATCGCCGACGAGCCGGGGACGCCGGTGCAGATCACGGTGGACACCGACCAGCGGTGCAGTACGCAGGGGGGCGTGGACGTCAGCCAGTCCATGGCGATCGGTGTACGGACCTGGGGCGCGCCGGTGCAGGAGGCGGGCTCGGCGGTGATGCTGAGCGGGACGTATCAAGCGCCGAGCGAGGTCGGGCGGCGGCTGCTGGGGGCGCTGCCGAGCGTGCTGGTCCGGCCGGCGGCCGCGGCGGACAGCACGTTGATCGAGCTGCTGGCCGCGGAGGTCGCGCGGGACGAGCCCGGGCAGGAGATCGTCCTGGACCGGCTGCTGGACCTGCTGCTGATCGGGGTGCTGCGGCCTGGCTCGCCGACCCGGAATCGGGGGCGCCGGGCTGGTACCGGGCCCACGGCGATCCGGTGGTCGGGCCGGCGGTGCGGCTGCTGCACGAGGACCCGGCCCACGGCTGGACGGTGGAGGAGCTCGCCCGCCGGGCGGGGGTGTCGCGGGCGTCGCTCGCGCGGAGGTTCGCGGAGCTCGTGGGGGAGCCGCCGATGGCGTACCTGACGGGGTGGCGGCTGGCCCTTGCGGCGGATCTGCTGCGCGAGCCGGACGCCACGGTCGCCACCGTGGCGCGGCGGGTGGGGTACGGCTCGGCGTTCGCGTTGTCGGCGGCGTTCAAGCGGGTGCGGGGGGTCAGCCCGCAGGAGTACCGGCGGCTGGCCGGTAGCGCCGCGGGCGACAGCCCCCAGCCGGCGGTGCCCGGGCTGCCGGGGCGGCCGCGGACCGTGGTGCTGCCGGGGGCGTAGCCGGTTTGGCGTCGGGCGCCCGCAGGCGTTAACGGCGTTAATGCCCCCGGGGTGGAGGAGGCACAGGCGTTAACGGCGTTAATGCTCCCCCGGTGGGGAGGGGGAAGCGTTAACGGCGTTAATGCTCCCGGGGCGGCGAGGCCGAAGCGTTAACGGCGTTAATGCTCCCCGGACGGGGAGGCCGAGGCGTTAACGGCGTTAACGCCCCCACGGTCAGGCGAGGTCCAGGACCCCCACGGTTTGGTTGCCGCTGAGTTCGCCGGTCAGGCGGAAGCCGAGGCCCAGGTAGAACGGCTCCGGGGTGCCCGGGCCTGGCTCCCACGTGACGTACGCGCGGGCTGCACCGCGGGCGCGGAGCTCGGCGGTGACCGCCTGGACGGCGAACCGGCCGTAGCCCTTGGACTGGTGGGCGGCGTCGATGTTGAGGCGCCAGATCCCGGAGCGTATGTCGGCGGGGTCCCGGTCCGGGTCCCAGGCGATGTCCAGGAAGGCCATGACGAAGCCGACGACCTTGTCGCCGTCGACGATGGCCCGCGGCCAGGCGGCGGTTGCGCCGTGCACGTAGGCCTCGGCGAGGGACTTGACGACCGGTGAGACGAGGTGTTCCTGGTCGGGGCTGACCCGGACGGCGCAGACGGCGTCGAAGTTGGCGGGGGTGACCGGTTCCAGGCGCAGTGCGGAGGTGCTCATGGCGGCACCCTACCGACGCCGGGCGGCGGGCCTCCGACCCGTTTTTCGCAATGCGCGGGCAGGAAGCCTGCCCGGATGGCACGATCAGCTGCCCGTGGGCGCGGGCGGCAGGACGTGCGAAGACTGCTCAACTGACTGTTGGAAGCCACCAGTGAGGACGCATCCATGAACTCCGTTTCAGCCGGCTCCGGTTCCCGGGTTGCCACCGTCCTGCTCGCGGGCGCGACCGTGCTCGTCGGGTTGATGGCGGGCCTGTTCTTCGCCTTCGACGTGTCGGTGATGCCGGGGCTCGCGCAGGGCGACGAGCGCACGTACGTCGTCGCTATGCAGAACTTCAATGCGGCCATCGACGGCAACGGCCTGTTCGGGGCCGTCTTCGTCCTGGCGCTGCTCGCCGCCGCGGGCTCGGCCGTCCTGGAGTACCGCAAGGGCAGACGTGCCGTCGCGGTGTGGGCCGCGACGGCCGCCGTGCTGTACCTGCTGGTCCTCGTCGTCACCTTCACGGTGAACATCCCGCTGAACAACGAGCTCGCCGACGCGGGCAACCCGGCGAAGCTGACGGACTTCTCGATCGTGGAGCGGTTCAAGGGAACGTGGGTGGCCACCAACATCGCGCGCACGCTGCTGTGCACGGCGGCCCTGACCGCCCTGTCGCGGGCGCTGGTGCTGTACGGGCGGGCCACCGCGCGCTGAACGACGGGCCCGGCCGGGGCAGATCGGGCCCCGGTCAGATGCGGGCCCCGGCGATCAGCGCCCAGGCGAGGCAGCCCAGGGCCAGGGTGCACAGGGCGGTGCGCCAGCGGTTGGCGGGGACCCAGCGGGACTCGAAGGCGTGGCGGACGGCGGCCGGGTCGGGGATCCGGTCGACGGGGCCGGCCTGGTCCAGGGCGTTGTTCAGCGGGATGTTGATCCGGCCGGTGATGCCGAGTTGGAGGACGTAGGCGACGAGGGCGGCGGTCAGGGGCCAGGTGGCCGGGCCGCCGTCGTTGCCCGCCAGGTGCAGGGCCAGGGCGAGGGCCGTGAAGGCGAGGGCGCCGAGGAAGGCGAGGAGGAACAGGCCGTTCACGATGGCGGTGTTGATGCGCTGCATGACCTGGATGAGGGTGCGGTCGTCGGAGCGTTTCAGGGCCGGCATCACCGAGATGTCGAAGGCGAAGAAGAGGCCCGCCATCAGGCCCGTCGTGACGGTTGCGGCGATGAGCGAGGCGAGTCTGGCGAATTCCACGGTTCGTTCCCCCCTGTTGGTGGCCTTGGTCTGGTCGTGGTCATGCACGGGTCATCGAATCGTCAAGGCTGCCGATCGTAGGCCCGGTGTGATCCGCTGTCGCGCAGGATGCGCGGGACGGAAGAATCTCTTCGCGGCGGCCGTGGTGCCCCGCTGCTCACGCGCTCCGTTCGGAAGCGACCGGCGCTCGCGGGCCTGCGGACACCATGCACCTGCCGCAGCCCGCGTACCCGCATGTAGTGCACTTCTTGGAGGGACACACGTGAAGGACCCGAAGGACAGGCTGGAAGACCTGCGAGCCGACGTCGAGCGCCGCAACCCCGCCCAGCCCGAGTTCCACCAGGCGCTCCGGGAGGTCCTGGAGACCCTGGCGCCCGTCTTCGCCGCCCGGCCCGAGTACGCCGACCCGGCGGTGGCGCTGCTGGAGCGGCTCACCGAGCCCGAGCGGCAGATCGTCTTCCGGGTGCCGTGGACCGACGACCGGGGCCGGGTCCGGGTCAACCGCGGCTATCGCGTCGAGTTCAACAGCGCGCTCGGCCCGTACAAGGGGGGTCTGCGCTTCCACCCGTCGGTGGACATCGGGGTCGTGAAGTTCCTCGGCTTCGAGCAGATCTTCAAGAACGCCCTGACCGGGCTCGGCATCGGCGGCGGCAAGGGCGGCAGTGACTTCGATCCGCACGGCCGGTCCGACGCCGAGGTCATGCGCTTCTGCCAGTCGTTCATGACCGAGTTGTACCGTCACGTGGGTGAGCACACCGACGTCCCTGCCGGTGACATCGGCGTGGGCGGTCGCGAGATCGGCTACCTCTTCGGCCAGTACCGGCGCATCACCAACCGCTGGGAGGCCGGGGTCCTGACCGGCAAGGGGCAGGGCTGGGGCGGCTCCAAGATCCGCCCGCAGGCCACCGGCTACGGCAGCGTGCTGTTCGCCGCCGAGATGCTGAAGGTGAAGGACACCTCCCTGGACGGGCTGAGTGCGGTCGTATCCGGCTCCGGAAACGTCGCGCTGTACACGATCGAGAAGCTCCAGCAGCTCGGCGCGAACCCGCTGACCTGTTCGGACTCCCAGGGCTACGTGGTCGACGACAAGGGCATCGACCTGGCGCTGCTCAAGCAGATCAAGGAGGTCGAGCGCGGACGCGTCAGCGAGTACGCGGAGCGGCGCGGGCCCTCGGCGCGGTTCGTGCCCGGCGGCCGGGTCTGGGAGGTCCCCGCGGACGTGGCCTTCCCGTCGGCCACGCAGAACGAGCTGGACGCGCAGGACGCGCGGGCGCTCGTCGCGGGCGGGGTGAAGGCGGTCTCGGAGGGCGCCAACATGCCGACCACGCCCGAGGCCGTACGGATCCTGCAGGAGGCCGGGGTCGCCTTCGGGCCCGGCAAGGCCGCCAACGCGGGCGGGGTCGCCGTCAGCGCGCTGGAGATGAGCCAGAACGCCGCGCGGGCGGCGTGGAGCGCCGAGCGGGTCGAGGACGAGCTGGCGGGGATCATGCGTTCGATCCACGCTGTTGCGTACGAGACGGCCGAGCGGTACGGGGCCCCGGGCGACTACGTCACCGGCGCGAACATCGCCGGGTTCGAGCGGGTCGCGGACGCGATGCTGGCGCAGGGCGTCATCTGAGGCGTCTCCTGCGTACGGGGCGCCCCGGCGTCGGCGGTTTCCGCCGACGCCGGGGCGTTCCCGGTCTTCGGGCCGCCGTAGCCTGGGCTTCTGGACCCGCCGGTGGTGCGGGTGAGACACAGGCGATGCGACCGCAGGAGGCTGGGCGTGCTGACCGCGCTGGACGGGGTGTACGGGGACCGGAAGGACGCGGTCTGCGTGGCCGGGCGGACCGCCTCGTACGAGGAACTGCTCGGCGCGGCGCGGGCGGTGGCCGCCGATGTGGCCGGGGCGCCGGCGTTCGCGGTGACCGCGACGGCGTCGCTGGAGACGGTGGCCGCGGCCGTCGGCGCCCTGCTGGCCGGGGTGCCGTTCGTACCGCTGCCGCCCGATGCCGGGCCCGCGGAGCGCGAGCACATCCTGCGCGACTCCGGGGCGGTGCTCCTCGACGTGGACTTCGCGCGGCGCGCGACCGGCTCGGCTTCGGCCTCGGCGTCGGCCGGGTTCGCGGCGGGCGCGGGGGCCGACGATCCGGCCCTCGTGCTGTACACCTCCGGGACGACGGGCGCACCCAAGGGCGTCGTGCTGACCGGCGCGGCGATCGCCGCCGACCTCGACGCGCTCGCCGGGGCCTGGCAGTGGAGCGCCGAGGACACCCTCGTGCACGGGCTGCCGCTGTTCCACGTGCACGGGCTGGTGCTGGGCGTGCTCGGGGCCCTGCGGACCGGGAGCAGGCTCGTGCACACCGGGCGCCCGACCCCGCAGGCGTATGCGGAGGCCGGCGGCAGCCTGTACTTCGGGGTGCCGACCGTGTGGTCCCGGATCGCCGCCGACCCGGAGGCCGCCGGCGCGCTGTCGGGGGCCCGGCTGCTGGTGTCGGGGAGCGCGGCCCTGCCCGCGCCGGTCTTCCGGGACCTGGAGCGGCTGACGGGGCTGCGGCCCGTGGAGCGCTACGGGATGACCGAGACGCTGATCACCGTCAGCGGGAGGGCGGGCGGCGAGGTCCGCCCGGGCACCGTCGGCACGCCGCTGCCGGGCATCCGCACGCGGATCGCGGCCGAGCCGGGTGCCGAGATCGGGGAGCTGCAGCTGACGGGGCCGACGCTGTTCGCCGGGTACCTGGGCCGGCCGGAGGCCACCGCGGCCGCGTACACCGAGGACGGCTGGTTCCGTACGGGCGACATCGCGGCCGTCGACGAGGCGGACGGGGTGCACCGGATCGTCGGCCGGGCCTCCATCGACATGATCAAGTCGGGCGGCTACCGGATCGGGGCGGGCGAGATCGAGAACGCCCTCCTGGACCACCCCAAGGTGAGCGAGGCCGCGGTGGTCGGCGTCCCGGACGCGGACCTGGGGCAGCGGATCGTGGCCTTCGTGGTCGCCGAGGGGGTCACGGGCGCCGAGTTGACGGACTTCGTGGCCGCCCATCTGTCGGTGCACAAGCGGCCGCGGGAGGTGCGGTTCGTGGCCTCCCTGCCCCGCAACGCCATGGGGAAGCCGCAGAAGAAGCTGCTGCTGTCGGGGGAGTTCGGCGGGCGCTGAGCGCCGCTGTTCTGAACGCCGCTTTTAGCCGTCGTTTAGCCGCGCCGGGAGAATGGAGGGGACTGGGCCCTCATGGGCTCCGGCTTCTGACGGCCTGTCGTGGACGGCCGTGGTTCTGTCGACGGGTGAGGTCGGCGCAGGCGGACGTGGAGTGGGGCTCATGGTGTCGGCGGGACGGGTGTCGGAGGCGCGCAGCATGCTGCTGGACGGACCGGTCGAGGTCGGTCCGGAGGGTCCCGAGTGGGACCGGGCCGGTGAACTCGTGCGCGGCGGCGGAACCGCCCTCCTCTACGCGCCGCTGGAGCGGCTCCGGGCCGGGAAGGCCGCGGTGCCCCCGTGCGCGGGCGGCGGGCTGCGGGCCGGGCTCGTCTCCGCGACGGAGCGCGAGCAGTACGAGGGCGCCCGGGCGCTGCTGGAGCGGCTCGCGTGCGCGGTGCGCGGCGACGGCACCGGCCGCGTCGAGTGGGGCGTGGCCGGGCGACCGGTCCTCGCCGGCTGCGAGGGCGTCGACGTCGCCGTCAGCTGCGCGGAGGGCATCGTCCTGGTCGGAGCCAGCGGCGCGGGCCTGATCGGCGTGGACGTCGAGCGGACGGACCGGATGCTGTACGGCTCCGGGGCCGGGCGGCGCGTGTGCACCCCGTACGAGCTGGTCTCCCTGGCCAAGCTGGCGCCGCCGGAGCGGGATGCGGAGCTGGCCCGGCTGTGGACGCTGAAGGAGGCGTACCGCAAGGCCGTCGGCTGGGGTGCCGGGTTCCCCTTCGGGCAGTTCGGGTTCGGCCCCGACGGCAGGCCGGTGCGGGTCCAGCGGCCCGACGGCACGGCGGCCCGGGGCGAGGAGTGGGAGTTCCGGTCGGCGGAGCTGCCGGGGGGCTTCCGGATGGGGGCCGCTCTGTTCACGCCGCGGGGGGCGGCCGCTTAGCGGCTGGTTCCGGTCGGGTGGTCTGCCGGTTCTGCCGGTTCTGCCGGTTCGGGTAGTTCTGTTGTTTGTGTTGCTTGTGCTGCCTCGGGTGTTTCCCCTGCTTCTGCTGCTTCCGCTGCTTCCGCTGGGTTTGCCGTTCGTCAGTTGTCCTCGTTCGGGATGGTCAGCGTCGTCAGGATGATGTCGTTCTCGGTGGTGTAGTGGCCGGTGAGCGTGGTCGGGTACGGCGTCGGCCGGTGCGGGAAGATCTGCGCCGTGAACGTACGGCTCTCCGGGTGCGGCGTGATGAGCGCGTCCTCGAACTCCAGCGGCTGGGCCGTGAGCGGGTACCAGGTCTTGTAGACCGTCTCCTTGATCGAGAACAGCAGCCGGTCCCAGTGGGTGCCCGGGTGCGTCCGCGCGTGTCGGCGCACCCATGCGCACTCGGCCGGCAGGGCGATCGACTCCAGCACCCCCTCCGGCAGCGGCTGGTGGGGCTCGGCGTCGATGCCGATGGCCCGGGTCCGGGAGCGGTGCGCCACGGCCGCGGCGCGGTAGCCGGCGCAGTGCGTGATGCTGCCGGTGACGCTCGGGTGCCACTGCGGGGCTCCGCGGTGGCCGGGGGTGATGGGCGCCGCGGGCAGGCCGAGCTGGGCCAGGGCCCGGCGGGCGCACCAGCGGGCGGTCGTGTACTCGTGCCGGCGCTTCGGGACCGCCTCGCGGATGTGTGCCTCCTCCTCGGGGAAGAGGGTGAGCTCGTGCCGGTCGTGGTGGGTGTCGACTGCGGCGATGTGGCGGGGCAGCAGCTGCTGGATCACGGTGTCCCCCGAAACCTTGCGAGTGGTGGGTGGTGGGTGGTGCGCGGCCCCTGGCGGGGCGTGGTTCCACCGTGCGGCGGGGCCGCTGCCGGGCCCAGCCGGGAGGGGGCTGCGGGGGTGCACCCGGTGCCCGGGGGGCCTTGCGGGGGTGCGGGCTTGTCACGGGTGGCGGTGCGGGGGCAGGGGCTTGTCACACGGTTGCCATGCCGGGGGTGGCAGGCGTCGTACGGAGGCGGTAGAGCGCGGGGCGCGGGGCGGGTCCGCGGCGCCGTGCGGGGTGGCGCAGGGGGCGGGGAGGGGTGGGGTGCAGTAGTTGCCGTGCAGGTTGCGGCCACCGGCCGCACCGCCACGACCTGCATAAGGTGACGTTGTCGACGGTGGTGACCGCCCCCTTTCCCTCCCGCGGGCGGGCGAGGGCGGCAGGTCCGTGACCGGCCGCGGGCAGGGGTCTTCCCCCGCGGATCAGAGGTTCACCGGTGCTGGAGTAACGGGGGCAGTGGTGTTGAACGGGCGTGGATATCAGTGGGGACTGCTCGATCGGGCCGTGGCCCAGGCGGCCGCGGGGGCGGCCCGGGTGGTCGTGGTCGAGGGAGCGGTGGGCTGCGGGAAGTCGGAGTTCGCGGACACGGCGGCCGAACGGGCCGCCGGCGCGGGTGCGCTGGTGCTGCGGGCGATGGGCACGCCGGCCGAGAGCGGGATCGAGCTGGGCGTCATCGGGCAGTTGGTGGCGGACGCGCCGCCCGGGACGTTCGGTGAGGACGCGGGCGGGCTGGGTGGTCTGGGTGCCTCGGGCGGGCTGAGTGGCCCCGGTGGGTCTGTTGCGTCCGGTGGGCCTGGCGGGCCCGGCGGTTTGTGGGCGGCCGATGCCGGGGGCGGTGTGGGTCTCGGTGCCGGGGGTGCCGGGGGTGCCGGTGGTGCCGGTGGCGCTGGTGGGGTTCAGGCGATGCAGGCGTTCTGTGCGCAGGTGCTCGCCCTGGCCGAGCGGGTTCCGGTCGCGGTGTGCGTCGACGACCTGCACCTGGCCGACGAGGCCTCGCGCCGCTACCTGCTCCACCTGGCCCGCCGGGCGCGGGCCGACCGGGTGCTGATGGTGCTCACCGAGTCGGTGCACGAGCGCAGCGACGACCCCGTCCTGGGTACGGAGCTGCTGCGCGCGCCCGGCTTCGTACGGGTGCGCCTGGAGCGGCTGGGCGCCGAGGAGGTGGCCGCCGTCGTCGCGGGCGCCCCGCAGTACGCGGACACCGAGCCGGCAGGGCAGGAGCTCGAGCGGTTCACCGCGCTCAGCGGGGGCAACCCGCTGCTGCTGCGGGCGCTGCTGGAGGACCACCGGGCCGCGCTGGAGGCTCCGGCGGGCGACGCCGGGCAGCTGCCCGCGCCCGGTGCGGCGTTCACCCACGCGGTGTGGGCCTGCCTCCAGCGGTGCGGGGTGGTGACGCTCGCGGTGGCCCAGGGGCTGGCCGTGCTGGACGGGCTCGCCTCGGTGGTCGGGGCGGCCGAACTGGCCTCCACCACCCAGGCGGTGGCCCGGCAGGCGGTCCTCGCCCTGGGCGCGGCCGGGCTGCTGGACGGGGTGCGCTGGCACCCGGCGGCCCGGGCGGTGGTGCTGGAGGGAATGGATCCGCTGGTGCGGGTGGCCTGCCACCGGCGGGCCGCGCGCTTCGCGTTCCGCAGCGGGGCCCCGGTGGCCGAGGTCGCCGGGCAGCTGCTGTCCGCCGGGCACGCGGGCGAGGAGTGGGCGCCGGGCGTGCTGCGCACCGCCGCGGACGAACTGCTGGCCGGCGGGGACGCCGCCGGGGCCGTACGGGTGCTGGAGCTGGCGCTCGGCGCGCCGGGCAGCGATGCGGCCCGGGCGGAGCTCGCCGCCGCGCTGGCCGTGGCCGGTGCCCGGGTGGATCCGGCCGCGGCCGAGGCGGCCCTGCACGGCCCGGTCGACGCGCTGAGGGCCGGCACGCTCGACACCGCCGGCGCGGCCCGGCTGGGTCGGCTGCTGGTGGTGCAGGGGCGCGTCGAGGAGGCTGCCCTCGCTTTGGACACCGTGTACGCCGCCGGGCAGCCCGGGGCCGGGCAGTCTGCGGGGGGCGTGGCGGGCGTGGTGGGCGTGCGGGATGCCGCCCTGCAGGCGCCGCTGGACGGGCTGTTCGCCTTCCCGCGCTGGAACGGCCCGGACGGCGCCGCCGATGCGCTGCCGGCCGCCGCGCCGGTGGCGGCACCGGCTGCGGCCGCGGGGCGCGGCTCCGGCGGCTCGGCAGCCGCCCTCGCGGACCGTACGGCCCGCCGCGGCCGCCCCGGCAGCGGCCTCGGCGAGGCGGCCGCGTTCTGGGGAGTGCCCGGCTACAACCGGCACGGCGGCGCCGCGAACCGGGCCGAGCTGTTCCTGCGGGGCACCGCCCTGTCGCAGGCGACGCTCGCCCCGGTGCTGCAGGCCGTACGGGCCCTGCTGTACCTGGACGGGCCGCTGCGGGCGCTGCCCTGGACCCAGACGTACGCCGAGCAGGCGCTGCGCCAGGGTGCGCCGGGCTGGCGGGCGGAGTTCGCGCTGCTGCGCACCGAGGCGCTGCTGCGCCAGGGCGACCTGGCGGGCGCGGCCGAACAGGCCGGGCTGGTGCGCGGGGCGGCGGCGGGGGAGCAGGCCTCGCTGACCGGGACCTGGGCCTCGGCGCTGCTCGCCCGTGCGTACACCGCGATGGGCCGGCCCGACGAGGCCGCCCGGGAGCTGGCCCGGCCGCTGCCGCAGACCCTGCCGGGCACGGTGCAGGAGCTGGCCCGTATGCAGGCGACCGGGCTGCACCACCTGGCCACGAACCGCTACCACGCGGCGCTGTGCGACTTCCTGGACATCGGCAAGGCGGTCCGCCACTGGGGCCTGGACCGGCCGCTGCTGCTGCCCTGGCGCACCGGCGCGGCGGAGGCGCTGCTCCAGCTCGGCGAGGTGCGCCAGGCGGCCCGCATGGTCGCCGAGCAGCTGGAGCACGCCGACGCCGCCCACCCGTGGACGGCGGGCGTCTCGCTGCGCCTGAAGGCGTGGACGGGCGCGCCCGGCGAGCGCCAGGCGGTGCTGCGGCGGGCCGTCGACGAGCTGCGCCGCTCCGGCGACCGGCTCGAACTGGCTCGCGCGATGGCCGACCTGGGGCGGGTGCTGAAGGAGTCCGGGGAGCCGGGCCGGGCCAACATGGTCAACCGGCGGGCCTGGCACCTGGCCAAGTCCTGCGGGGCCGACGCGCTCCAGGAGCGGATCCTGCCCGGCCACGTGCCCGCGCCGGCGCCCGCCGCGCAGGAGACGGAGGCGGCCGGGCCGCGGGTGGCGTACACCGAACTCGGCGACCGGCTCAGCGACTCCGAGAAGCGGGTGGCGATGCTCGCGGTGCACGGGCACACCAACCGGGAGATCGCCCTGAAGCTCTACATCACGGTGAGCACGGTCGAGCAGCACCTGACCCGGGTCTACCGCAAGCTCAACATCACGCGGCGCCAGGACCTGCCGGCCGACCTCCAGCTGATGGCCGCGCACGAGCTCGCGTGAACGCGGACGACATGGACGTGAACGACATGGACGAGACGGACGAACGAGAAGGAGGACGGGAAGCGATGACGCAGCCGTTCGAGGACGACGCGGCGCAGTACCTGGCGCTGGTCAACGACGAGGGCCAGTACGCGGTGTGGCCCGCGGGGGCGGAGGTCCCGGCGGGCTGGCGGGTGGACCTGCCCGCGGACACCCGGCAGGCGGTGCTGGACCACATCGAGCGGGAGTGGACGGACATGCGGCCCGCCCGGCTGAGGGAGGCCGGTTAGGGCCGGGGCCCGTCCGGCGGGGCGAGCCGGGCCAGTGACGCGCGGGCGTACACGGCCTGGCAGCCGGGGACGATGAACAGCGACTCGCGGAAGCTCGTCGCGGACTCGGGCATCAGCTCGGGGACCGCGGCGGGCTCCTCGTACAGCAGGGCCCGTTCCAGCTCGAAGAAGTAGAGGTTGAAGGAGTCCACCCGGCGCTGGTAGGCCCACCAGGCGCGGCCCTCCTCGGGGCTGCCGTGCTCGGCCAGGTAGGCGGCGACGAGCTGCTCCTCCAGCCGGTGCGCCAGGCGTTCGGAGGCCAGCTGGGTGCGGATGCCGGTGCCGGGGCGGGTGCGTTCGTACAGGCAGTGGCCCAGCTCGTGCGCGACGCCGGCCAGCGCCTCGACGGTCGGTGCGTCGCCGCCGAGGATGACGGCGGACTGCGGTTCCCCGACGGTACGGAACGGGGTGCCCGGGAGCGTGAGGCTGGACTCGTCCAGGATCCGCTCGACCAGGGCCCGGCGGTGGCGCAGCTGGGGCAGCCGGGGCAGGATCTCGGCGGCCGGCGCGTGGGTGGGGTGGGACAGGATCACCGCGTCCGCGGGCAGGGGCAGGGCCAGTTCGGCCAGGCAGACCAGCATGTCGCGGCGCAGCGGCAGGATCCGGGCGTAGGCGGGGTGGGCCAGGATCTGGCGGACCTGCCGGTGGGTGGAGTCGAACAGGCGGCGCACCCAGGTGCTGCGCCGCAGCTCGGCGAGGCGGGTGCGGCGGCCGGCGAGCAGGGTTTCGATCAGCTCGCCGCGGCCCAGGACGGCTTCCTTCTGCAGCAGGCGCCGCTGGTCGCGGTACGCGGCGATGGCGCGGGCGTCTCCGGACAGGTGGGCAGGGCGGTGGGCCGGTCGGTGGGCAGGGCGGGGCGCGGACGGCATTTCCCGGCCCCGCTGCCTCGTCACCGGTTACGCGTTGGGGTTGTTGTTGTTCATGGTGTTGTTGTTCGCCATCGCGTTGTTGGCGTTGTTGTTGGCGTTGCTGTTGTTGATGTCGTTCATGATCGCCTCGAGGTCGGCCGGGACCACGCTCTGCAGGCGCGGGGCGTTCATCTCGTTGGCCGTGTAGTCGGTGTTCTCGTTCACGGCGAGGGAGTTGTTGTTCGAGGCGTTGTTGTTGTTGCTGTTGTTCGCGCTGTTGCTGGCGTTGTTGTTCGACATGTTCGACATGTGGGTCTCCACGAGTGAGAGGGGACAGCGGGACAGCGGGTTCATTGACGGGTCTGCCGCTAAAGCCGCAGATGCGTGGGGCTGAGGGCGGCCCTCGGGCGGCGTACGGCGGGTGTATGGGGTAGGCGCGCGGCAGGCGTATGGCAGGCGTATGGCAAGCGCGCCCCGCCGGGCGGCCGGTATGGCAAGCGCCTGGCAGCCCGGAGGCCCTCGGACGGGCCGGGGTGGCCCCTGGGCCGGCCCGGGGTTGAGCGGTTGCCTGCGGTCCGGCAGGTTCAGGCGTACACCGCCGAACCGGGAGGCCGCACCCCATGACTCACCCGACGACCCACTCCGCACCCGCCGCCGTCGTGGCACCCGCCCGGGCGCGGGCGGAGCTGCTCGAGAAGGTCGAGGACCGGCTGCACGCCCTCCTGAACGACGAGTACCGGCGCCGCACCGGTGACCTGCGGGCCGCCGTGCTGATCGAGTCGCTGGCCGAGCTGGTCAGCGCGGGCGACGGCCGCGTCCGGCCGCAGGTGCTGCTCACCGGGTACCTCGCCGCGGGCGGCAGTCTGGAGGGGCCCGAGGCCGAGGCGGCCGTCGATGCGGCCGCCGCCCTCGAACTCCTGGACACCTGCACCCTGGTGCGCGCGGACGTCTACGACAACGCGCCCCTGCGCCGGGGCCTGCCCGCCCTGCACGTCCGGCACGCCGGGGACCACGAGCGCAACGGCTGGGCGGGCGAGTCCCGCCGGTTCGGCGAGTGCGCGGCCACGCTGGGCGGGGACCTCGCCCTGGCCTGGGCCGACCGGCTGGCGCGCCGGCTGCCGCCGGAGGCGGTACGGCTGTGGGAGGAGCTCCGGACCGAGCGGGCCCTCGGCCTGTACACGCACGAGGCCACGGCCGCGGCGTACCTGGAGGACCCGTGGCCCGGGCAGTGCATCGCGGGCTGCACGGACGGCTGTGCGGCCGGCTGGTACGCGCTGCGCCATCCGCTGCTGCTCGGCGCCCACCTCGCGGGGCGCCCCGACCTGGCCGGCACGTACGCCGACTACGCGCTGCCGCTGCACGCGGCCTGGCGGATGCGCGGGTTCCTGTCCGGGGGGCCGGAGTACGACTGGGAGGCGGAGCTGCTGCGCGAGGTGCTCCTGGAGGACCGCGAGCGGGCGGTGGCCGAGGAGATCATCCGCGACCTGACGGACCGCGCCGGCCGGGTCGCCGCCGGCAGCGCCCTGTCCCCGGAGTGGCGCGAGGAACTGGCCGCCTTCGCCGGGCGCGTGACGGCGGGCTGAGGTCCCGCAGAGCCCTCCTCCGTGGCGTTCACCCTCAATTCATTGCAACGAATGCAGAGTGTTCGTTGCGTTGAACTTAGCGCCATTGCAATGATTTTGCGGCATTGACCTGCATGTTTGATGTTCGTGCGCAACGAATATGTTGCCCAAGCCTTGAATGCAACGTAGCGTTTCTCTCGTCGGAAACAGCGGGCCAAAGGGGCCCGCGCCCCAGACGAGGAGCACACCACCATGCAGAAGTTCGCCACCGCCGCCCCGGTTTCCGCCGTCCTCGACATTGCCGCGGGCCGTATCCGGCTCGTCGCCGCCGAGCGGACCGACACCACCGTCGAGGTCCGGCCGGCCGACGCCTCCAAGAGCCGCGACGTCAAGGCGGCGGAGCAGATCGAGGTCGCCTACGCCGACGGCGTGCTGCAGATCCGCACCCCCGAGCCCAAGAACCAGCTCTTCGGCTCCTCCGGATCGGTCGAGGTCACCGTCCAGCTCCCCGCCGGCTCCCGTGTCGAGGCCAAGGCCGCGCTCGCCGAACTCCACGGCGTCGGGCGGCTCGGCGACATCGCCTTCGAAGGCGCGCAGGCCACCGTCCGGCTCGAGGAGACCGCGAGCGCCCGCCTCACCCTCCAGTCCGGCGACGTCACCGTCGGCCGCCTCGGCGGCCCCGCGGAGATCAGCACCCAGAAGGGCGACCTCCACATCACCGAGGCCGTACGCGGCACGGTCACCCTCCGCACCGAGCACGGCGGCATCTCCGTCGGCGCCGCCCAGGGCGTCTCCGCCACCCTCGACGCCGGCACCGCCCACGGCCGCATCCACAACGCGCTGCAGAACAGCGACGGCGCCTCCGCCGCCCTGAACATCCGGGCCACCACTGCCTACGGCGACATCACCGCCCGCAGCCTCTGACACCCCACCTCCCCACCTCCGCATCTCCACCCGCCCGATCGATGTTCATGACAGACACAAAGGAGCACACCGCCATGTCCCTCCGTCCGGAGCTGCAGAAGGCCGTCCAGGAGCTCGTCGATTCCGGGTGGGCCGGCGTGCAGCTGCGCGTCAACGACCGGCAGGGCGAGTGGGTCGGCAGTGCCGGGGTGCGCAAGCTGGGTGACAGCGCCGCACCGCCGACCGACGGTCACTTCCGGATCGGCAGCAACACCAAGACCTTCACCGCGGCGCTGGTGCTGCACCTGGTGGCCGACAGAAGGATCGGGCTGGACAGCCCGGCTGACGACCACCTGCCCGAGTTCGGGCTGGACCGGCGGATCACGGTGCGGATGCTGCTGCAGCACACCAGCGGGCTGTTCAACTTCACCGGCGAGTACTACGAGGACGGCACGACCGCGCCGGGCATCGCCTGGCAGGGCCAGGAGTGGGTGGACAACATGCTGCGCACCTACCGGCCCGAGGAGCTGGTCCGGCTGGCGCTGTCGAAGCCGGCGCGGTTCGAGCCGGGGACGGACTGGAGCTACTCCAACACCAACTACGTCCTGGCCAGGCTGCTGGTGGAGAAGGTCAGCGGCCGCCCGTTCGCCGAGGAGATGCAGCGGCGGATCCTGGGGCCGCTCGGCCTGACGGGCACCTTCCTACCGGAGGCCTCGCCGGAGATCCCCGAGCCGCACGCCCACGGCTACTACACGTACCGGGACGCCGGTGCGTGGAAGACGGTCGACGTCACCCGCGCCAACCCCTCCTGGATCTCCGCCGCCGGAGACATGATCTCGACCACCCGGGACCTGCACACCTTCTTCTCCGCCCTGATGGGCGGCAGGCTCCTGCCGGCCCCGCTGCTGGCCGAGATGCGCACGCCGCACCCCAAGCTCGGCTACGGCCTCGGGCTGTTCGTACAGGAGACGGAGTCCGGCGGCACCGTCTACACCCACAACGGCGGCATGTGGGGCTGGGGGGCGCTGATGTACAGCTCGCCCGACGGCGCCACGACCCTGACCGCCTCGCTGACCACCGGGGAGGCCGAGCTCGACTTCGCGCAGGTGGGGGAGTTGTTCGCGAAGGCCCAGCAGAGGCTGGTCAACGAGGTGTTCTCCGGCGGGCGGTCCGGGTCGGGCCGGCCGACGGACTGAGCACGCGGGGCGGCCGCACGCCTACTGCGGCGCCGTCCGGGGTGCGCCCGGGCGCAGGCCCGAGAGCCAGGCGCGCAGGGCGTCCTTGCGCAGGGTGCCGTCCTCGGCCCGCGGGAGGGAGCCCACCAGTTCCAGCCGGGTCGGCAGCGCGGCGGGGGCCAGCCCCGCCCCGGCCAGCCACTCCCGTAGCTCCACCAGGCCCGGCGACTCCGCCTCGACGGCCGGTACGACCACCGCGCAGGGCAGTTCGCCGTGCTCGGGGTCCCCGTACTCCACGACGGCCGCCTCCCGTACGGCGGGATGCGCGGCCAGGGCCTCCTCCAGTTCGGCCACGGGTACGAGGAACGCGGCACCGGTGCGGTGGCCGGCGCGGCCGGTGACGCGGGTGGCGTCGCCGCGGTCGCCGGTGGCGAGCCAGCCCTCGTCCTGCTCCCAGGGCAGGACGGCCCGGTCGGCGCCGAACGGCCACACCGCGTGGGCCACGGCCGGGCCGCGCACCCACAGCGCACCGCCCTCGCGGGAGTCCAGTTCCAGGCCGGGCAGCGGTGCGCCCTCGGTGGGGTCGTGGACGCCCCCCAGGGTGCCGAGGGCCACCTCGGGTGCGCCCCACAGCGAGCGCACGGGCGCGCCGAGCGCCTCGGGCAGTGCGGCGAGCAGCTCCGGCGGGGTGGGGGTGCGGCCTCCCGAGAGGATCAGGCGGAGGGCCGGCCGCGGGTCCGCCGCCCGGGTTGCGCGGGCGGCGCGGGTGCGGTGGGCCGTCAGGACCTCGGACCACTGGGCCGGGGAGGCGTACGCCTGGTGGACGCCCGCCTCGGCGAGCAGGTCGAGGTACCGGTTGGGGTCCCAGACGTCCTGCAGGACGCCGGTGCCGCCGAGGGCGAGCGGCCAGCACAGGGAGTGGGCCAGGGACGCGAGCGAGGTCAGCGGCAGGGCGGAGCAGAACACCTCGCCCGGCTGCGGCACCGGCCCGGGCAGGGTGCGGGCCGCGGCCAGCGGTGCGTGGAGGGTGTCGGGGGAGTGGAGCACGGCGCGGAACCGCTCGCCCAGGGCCATGACCGTGATGAGCAGTGCGGGGTCGCCGGGCCGGGCGCCGGGCAGGCCGGGCGGGCAGGCGTGGGGTCCGCGTTCGTGGGCGGTGCGGGTGAAGTACGCGTCGAAGTCGAGGGCGCCGTCCATCGCCGGGGCGGGGGCGGCGGTTTCGGGGCCGGGGGCGGTGCGGATGACCGCCCTGCGGCGGAGCCACGGCAGGCGGGGGGCGAGGCCCGCCAGGACCTCGGCGTGGCGGTGGCCCTCCCACACGTCCGGCACCACGCACAGGCGGGCCTGGGTGGCGGCCAGGATCCGCTCCAGGCCTGCTGCCCTCACGACGGGCAGCACGGGCACCGCGACCGCCCCGATGCGCCAGACGGCCAGGGTCAGCGCGGCCGCCTCCCACCAGCTCGGCAGCTGGTAGGCGACCGGGTCCCCGGCGCGCAGGCCGAGAGAGCGCAGGGCGGCGGCGTACCGGTCGACGTACGTGGCCAGTTGGGCGTAGCTCAGGCGGCGCAGCCGCAGCCCGGCCGGGTGGTGCGCGCGGTCGGCGACCAGGGCGGTGCGGGTGCCGTCGGCGGCGGCGGTGCGGTAGAGGTCGTCCAGGAAGGTCCCGGTGCGCCACCAGCCCGCCGACCGGTACGCGTCCGCGACGGCGGGCGGCGGCCCCGCCGAGCTCCAGAGCGCGGCGGGCGGCGGACCGTCGGCGGCGGCCATCGGCTCGATCGTCATGACCACCGGCCCACCGCCCAGGCAACCTGGACGCGGGAGGCGCAGCCCAGGCGGCGCATGATCTGGCGGACGTGGTTGACGACCGTCCACTCCGAGATCTTCAGGCGCTCGGCGATCTGGCGGTTGGTCAGACCCTCCGCCACCAGCATGGCCACCTGGACCTGGCGGCCCGTCAGCGGCTGGGCCACCGGTACCGCGGGGCCGCCCGGGGCTGCCGCGCGGGTCGGGAGGGGCTGGGCCAAGGCCTCGTCCACGGCCCCGGCCGGGTCCAGGCGCAGGCCCTCCGCCCACGCCACCGCGGCGGCCGCGGGGTGCATCCGGGTCCGCAGGCCCGTCAGGGCCTCGGCGACCCGGGCGCGGTGCGCCGGTTCCGCGGCCGAGCCGAGCCGGCCGCGCAATGCCTCGGCGGCGCCCAGCAGGCGCAGGGCGAGGGGCTGGGCGGTGGGGGCGGTGCGCAGCAACGTCAGCGTGTAGGCCTCCAGGACGGCGGGCAGGCGGGTGCGTTCGTTCAGCTGTGCGTAGAGGGACAGGGCCTCGCGGAGGGACTTGAGCGCCGTCAGGTCTCCTTCGGTGGCTGCCTGGGGGGCCGGCTCGTTGGCTTCCTTGTTGTGTGCCGGTTCTGTTGCTGTTGCGGTTGTCGTTGCCGCTTCTGCCGTTTCCGTCAGGGCTTCCGCCAGGCCTCGGGTGGCCTGGATGCGGCGATGGGTGTCCAGGGCCTGGTCGCGCAGTTCGGCGGCCTTGCGGGTGCGGCCGGTGGTGCGCAGGGCGCGGGCCAGCGCGGTTGCGGCCTCGGCCGCCGGGGCCGTGGCGCCCAGTGACTCCAGGGCCGCGAGCGCGGGGCGCAGTGCCGCCTCGGCGGCCTCCGCGTCGGGCAGGGCCAGCAGGGCGGTGCCCAGTCGGGCCGTCACCAGCGCGCTCTGGCGGCGGTCGCCGAGCCGCTTGCACAGGGCCAGGGCGCGCCGGTGGCGCCGTACCGCCAGGTCCGCATCGCCCAGGGCGAGGGTGAAGGAGGCGGACAGGTCGATCAGCCGGGCCTGTACGGACTCGGCGGGGGCGGGCCGGCCGGGCTGTTCGGCGAGCAGCCGCTCGCAGCGGCGCACCCCCTCGGCGAGGTGGCCGTGGGCCAGCCAGGGCGTGCGCAGGGCGAGGAGCATAGCGGCGGCCGCGTCCCGGTCGCCGCGGGCCTCCAGGCGGTCCAGGGCGGTGAGGGTGTTGGCGTGCTCTGCGGCCAGGATGCGCAGCCAGCGGCCTTCCTCGGGCCCGGCGAGGCGGGGTTCGGCGGCCAGGACGAGCTGGTGGTAGGCGTCGGCGTGGCGGTCCTGGGCCTCCTCCAGGCGGCCGTCGCGGGCGAGTTGCTCGCGCAGGTGGGAGCGGACCGGTTCGGGGACGGTGAGGTGCGGCTCGGGGGTGTCGGAGCCGGTGGTGACCAGGTGGGCGTCGAGGAGGGTGTCGAGCAGGGCGTCGACGGGCGGTTCATCGGCGCGGGTCCCCCGGGGGGCGCGCAGGGCGCGGTCGGCCATGGGCATGCCGAAGCCGGGGGCGAAGACGGCCAGGCGTTCCAGCGTGCGGCGGGCTTCGGGGGCCGCCAGGTCGGCCACCTGGGAGGCGGCCAGGGCCGCCAGCGAGCGGTGCCGGTCGGGGGCGTCGGCCGGCCCGCCCGACAGGCCGGTCAGCGCGGCGCCGCCCTGGGCGAGGCGGCCCAGCAGCACCTGCGGGGTGAACAGGCGCAGCCGGTCGGCGGCCAGGACCAGCGCGAGCGGCAGTCCCTCCAGCAGGGTGCACAGGCCGGCCACGGCCGCGGCGTTCTCCTCGGTCAGGGCGAAGCCGGCGCGGGCCTGGGCGGCCCGGGCCACGAGCAGGGAGACGGAGGGGAACCGTTCGAGCTCGGTGGGGTGCAGGGCCTCCGGGTACGGGGGAGGCACCGCCAGGGGGGCCAGGGCGAGGAGCTGTTCGGCCGTGGCGCGGACGGGGTGGCGGGAGGTGAGGAGGACGGCCGGGGGTGTGGTGTGCGGCGTGTGCGGGGTGTGCGTGAGGGCGCGGGCCAGTTCGGGGCCCGTGGCTCGGCAGTCGTCCAGGACGAGCAGGCCGCCGGGGCCGTGGGCGGTGGCGGTCTCGCGGACGAGGGTGGCCGCCTGGGCGGGGGAGGCCGCATCCGACAGGTCTGCGTATGTGAGCTTGCCGAAGCGTTCGGCGAGTTGTGGCAGGAGGGAGGCCACGAGGGCGCTCTTGCCGATGCCGCCGGGGCCGGTCATGGTGACCAGGCGGCCCGTGGCGAGCCGTTCTGCCAGGGCTCGGGCCTCGGCTTCGCGGCCGATCAGCGTGGCGGGGGTGGGCGGGAGCGGGGCCGTGCCGGTCGTTTGGGCCGGTGGTGGTGTCACCGTGGCCATGGTCGTGGCCGTCGCCGTCGCCGTTGTTGTCGCCGTCTCCGGGTGGAAGGTCTGCGCCGTCATCGGGCCCCCTGTGCTCTCGGTTCCGGCCCGGGCCGCGGGTAGGTCGCGGGGCACCCGCGGGATACGGCCGGGCACGGGCCCCGCCACCCTCGCCGGTACCGCTGAAGGGGCGGTAAAGCCGGGGCTTGGCCGCTCTTCGGCGGGGGGCCGTCCCTCGGCTTGGACGGCGGCTGGTCGGGGGCCTTACGCGGGTCGGGGCCGGGGCCCTGCGGGGCATGTCCCCTACCCGCCCTTTCACCGTTTCCCGGGCTCCGCCCGGACCCTCCCCCAGCTAACGCTGGGGTACCTCCAGCGCTCAAACGCCGCGCGGGCTGGAAAGGCCGGGTCGGGTCTGCTGCGCTCCGGCGCCCCGGGGTTGGAAGTGCACGGGTTGGGTCGGTTGCGCTCCAAGGTCCCGGGGGTTGGAAGTGCCGGGTCGGGTCGGTCGCGCTCAAGGGCCGCGCGGGCTGGAAATGCTGGGCCGGGTCTGCTGCGCTCCGGCGCCCGACGGTTGGGAGTGCACGGGTCGGGCCGGTTGCGCTCAAGGGCCGCGCGGGCTGGAAAGGCCTGGTCGGGTCGGTTGCGCTCCAGGGTCCCGGGGGCTGGGAGTGCACGGTCGGGTCTGTCGGGCTCCAGGGTCCCGGGGGTTGGGAGTGTACGGGGCGGGTCGGTTGCGGTTACGTGCCGTGCGGGCTGGACGTGTTCTGGCCGGCGGGGAGGTTGCGGGTGGGCTGGGGGGCCTTGCCCGGAGTCGTTGCGGTCAAGCGCCGCTCGGGCTGCACGTGCCCGGCGCGGAGGCGCCAGATGCCCGGGCGGACCTCGCGGTGGTGGCCGTTGCCCTCGGACGCGGCGCGGGCCGCTCGGCGGGCGTACGCCTCCAGGCGTTGCTCGCCGAGCGCCCGGGCCACCTGGCGGGCCTGCTCGAAGCAGGCGGTGGAGGCTTCCGTGTCACCTTCCTCCAGGGCCAGCAGCGCGGTGGCCCGCAGTGCGTCGAAGCGGGCCCGGCCGGGGCCGGGGCACTGGGCCAGCGCCTGGTCCAGGAGTTCGCGGGCGCGGGCGTGGGCGCCCTCGTCCAGGTGCAGGTCCGCCAGCGAGGCGAGGGCCCGGCCGTGCTCCTCGTACGCGCCACAGTGGCGGGCGGTCAGCAGCGCCTGCTCGTAGTGCGTACGGGCGGTGGCCGTGCGGCCCTGCTGCCAGGCGAGGTCGCCGAGGGAGCGGAGCATCCGGGCTTCGGCGTGGCGGTCGCCGCTGCGGCGGGCCGCGTCCAGGGCCAGGGTGTGGGTACGGGCCCACTCGGGCCATGCCGCGCCCGCCTCCACCGGCGCGGTGAGGGCGTCCGCCAGCCGTACGACGCTGGCCCACAGGCCGGCCGCGTACGCCTCGGCGACCGCCCCGACGAGCGCGGCGGTTCCGGGCTCCGCGGCCCGCCACGGGCCCAGGCCCGGCCAGGCCGTGTCCTCCTGGGGCCGGGGCGGGGCTGCGGTCCGGGCGGCCGGTGCGGGGGGCTCCGGGGCGGTTGCCCACCAGGGCAGGTCGTACCCGTCCTGGGTGGTCGGGCGCGTGGCCGCGTCCACGTCGGGCTTCGCGGCATGCGGCACCGCTTGCGCGGGCCGGCGCGCTGCGGTGGAAGGGTGCCGCTCCGCGGCCTTTCCGGGGCCGAGGGGTGACGGCCTGGTGGGTCGGCCGGCTTGCTGCGCCGCGGGCGCGGTCCGGGCGTTCGCCGTGGCGGCGGGCTCGCGACGGAGTGCTGCCCGGGGCTTGGTCGTCGGGGGGCGGCCGTTCGGCGCCTTGCCGCTGATCACGTGCCGGGCCCCGGCCTCCACCGTCGCGGCGTCCAAGAGGGTGGGGTCGGCCGTGAGGATGCGGTGGTGGAGGTGTTTAAGGTGCGGGCCCGGTTCGATGGCCAGGTCCGCGACCAGGGTGCGGCGCAGCCGGGCGTAGGCCTCCAGGGCCTCGGCCTGGCGGCCGCAGCGGTACAGGGCCAGCATCAGCTGCCCGTGGAGTTCCTCGCGCAGCGGCTGCCCGGCGGCCAGTTCGCCCAGCTCCGCCACGAGTTCGTGGTGGCGGCCCAGCGCCAGTTCCGCCCGCAGCCGGGCGTCCAGGGCCGCGGCCCGGGTCTCGGCCAGCCGTACCGCGGCGGCCTCCAGCAGGGGGCCGTGCGGGGCGTCGGCGGCCAGGGGGCCGCGCCACAGGGCCAGGGCCCGGCGGTGGAGTTCGGCGGCGCCGGCCGGGTCGCCGGCGGCCTCGGCGGCGCGCCCGCGGGCGTGGAGCCGCTCGAACTCGGTCACGTCCAGGCGGGCCCGTCCCAGCTGCAGGGTGTAGCCGGGGGGCCGGGTGAGGAGGGTGCCCGGACCGTGGTCCGGGTCGGCCGCCCGCAGCACCTTGCGCAGCTGGGACACGTACACCTGGAGGGTGGTGGTCGCGGTGCGCGGCGGGTCCGCCGGCCACAGCTCGTCGATCAGCGTGCCCGCCGAGACCACCTCGCCGGCCCGCATCAGCAGTGCGGCCAGTACCACCCGTAGCTTCGCCGCCCGCGGGGCATGGCTCACCCCGGGGGCCTCGCCGGTGAGTTCCACCGGGCCGAGGAGCCCGAATTCCATCAGAGAGGCCGTTCCCTAGTCCCTAGGAGTCCTGGTCCTGGACCACGCGGGCGCGGGCGTCCGCGACCGGGCGGCCGTTCTGCGTCACCGTCAGCGCCGCCTCTCTCTCGCGCCGGTGCGCCCCCTCGCCGGACAGCACCGTGCAGTGCAGCGGCAGGTCGTCCGCCGCGTAGCCGGTGAGACGCACGTCGATGGAGCCGAGCACGGCCCGGTCCACGTCCACCCCGGCGCCGCTGCGTGCGGCGGCCAGCAGGGCGCTCTGGCGCATGCCTTCGAGGAGGAGCAGAGGGGACAGGCTGCCGCCGTTTCTGTCTTCGCCTCCGCCGTTGTCGCGACGTCCGCCTTCGCCGTTGTCCCGGCGTCCGGCTTCGCCCCGGCCCGCGAACAAGGGGTTGCCCGGTTGCGGCACGATCCAGGTCGACAGCCGGCCCGGTGCTGCAGGCTCGCTCAGGTCCTCGCGCACCACCACGTTGGCCTCGCTGCGCCGGCCCACCTCGGCGGCCGCCACCGGCCAGGCGCTCTCCTCGTACGAGGGCCCCTCCGCGGGGGCGTCCCGCAGGGCGCGCCGGCTCTGGGCGACGTGGCTGCGGTGCAGCGCCGGCATCAGGAAGACCAGGCCCGCGCTGCCGGTGGCGCACACCACGTCGTCGATCGCGGCCTCGAGGCGGAGCTCCAGTCCGCGCGGGACGCCTGCCAGGCTGTGGGTCGGGCGGACCGCCAGGCGGGTCAGCAGGCGGGCGGCGCGGCCCGCGTTCGAGGCCGGGGCCGTGCGCCAGGGGGCGGTGTCCGTGAGGTCGAGGGCGAAGCGGTGGAAGAGGCCCGGCCGGTCCCGGGGCACGCCGAAGTACTGGTGGCCGACGAACTCGCCGATCTCGCGGAGCGTGTCGGTCAGCAGCTGGGGGTCGTGGAGGTGGCCCGGGCCGTCGTTGAACAGGGGGTGCGCGGTCGGCAGTTCCCCGGCCAGGACGAAGTGCTCCTCGCTGCTGCCCGGGGCCTCCAGCAGGTACCGGTCCCATGACGGCGGGCAGTGGATGAGGTGGCGTACGGCCGTTCCGTGGCCCAGTTCCGCCACCGGTGCGTGTGCGGTGGCCGGTCCGCTCGTGAAGTCCGGTCCGCTCGTGGGGGCGGTGGTCGTGGACTCGACCGTCATGGTGTTCTCCTCGGGCCGGCGACGTCGTGCGGCGGCAGGCGGTACCCCGGCGCCGCGGCCGGGTACGCCCGGCCGCCGACACCAGCCCCCCGGCCCGGTCCTCTTGCAGGTCCAAGCGTGCAAAGCCGTGTCCGGTTCCTGCCAGCGCAGGCCGGTGACAGGAACCTGCACGGCAGATAGTTACGGGTTGCGCCCGGGGGGCCGGACCTGCGATGTCGGCGCTGGTCGCAGGCATGGGCGGGGGTGTGGGCCGGGGGCGTCGGGTGGGGGTGTCGGGCGGGGTGCGCGGGGGTCGGGGTGGGTGTGGGTGGGTGGGGGTGGGCCCGGTGGGTGCGGGGCGGTGCGCGGATAGGGGTTGAGGCAGGGGGACTGCGGCGGGCGGGCGCTGCCTACGCTCGGGCCGCATGGTCCGGGACGGTCTTGTTCGCTCCGGTTTCTTCGTTCTTCTTCCGTCTATTGCTCAGGGAGCGCCATGGCCGACGTCAGCAGCCGCATCGCGAGCCGGCGGGCCCGGACGGACCTCCTCGACCCCGTGCTGGGGGTGTTCAACCGGCGCTACGAGGACGAAGCCGCCGAGGCGGCGGCCCGGCTGGACGCCGCCGCGGCGGCCGGCGAGGACACCGGCCCGCTCCACGGGCTCGCAGTCGCCGTCAAGGACCTGATCGCTACCCGGGAGGCCCCCGTCACCGGGCACTCCCGCGTCAACGACCCGGCCTGGTACGCCGGAGCCGACGCCCCCGTCGTCGCACGGCTGCGCCGGGCCGGGGCGGTCGTGGTGGGCTCCACCACCCTCGCGGAGCACGCGCTCGGCCGGCCCGACCCGGACCTCGGCCTGGTGGTGCCGCGCAACCCGTGGGACCCGGACCGCTATCCCGGCGGGTCCAGCAGCGGCAGTGCGGCGGGGCTGCCGCACGAACTCTTCGACGTCGGCCTGGGTACGGACACCGGCGGCAGCATCCGTATCCCGGCCGCCCTGTGCGGGGTGACCGGGATCAAGCCGACGCCCGGGCTGGTGCCGGCGGACGGCTGCCTGCCGCTGGCCCGGAGTCTGGACACCGTCGGGACGCTGTCGCGGAGCGTGCGGGAGGGTGCCGAGACGCTGGCCGTGCTTGCGGGGCGGGAGCCTGGGGGTTTGACGTGGCAGCAGCCGGCCGGGCCGTTGCGGATCGGGGTGCCCGAGCGGGCCCTCGCCGAGTCCGGGCAGCTCTCGGAAGGGTGCAGCGCCGCCTTCGACGCCGCGCTGGAGGAGCTGCGGGCCATGGGCGCGGAGCTGGTGCCCGTGGAACTGCCCGAGCTGTATCCGCTGTTCGCCGCGCAGGTCATCACGTTGCTCGCCGAGGCGTACGAGGTGCACCAGGCGGGGCTCTCCGGGCGCTGGGCGGAGTACGGGCGGCCGTTCCGGCGGACCGTCGTCCTGGGCGGGTTGATCAGCGCGTCCACGTATGTGCGGGCGCAGCGGGTGCGGGACTGGGCGGCGGCCAACATGCGGCGTCGGTTCGCGGGGCTTGCGGCCGTTGCCACGCCTGCCTGGCCCGGTGTTGCGCCGCGGTACGACGATGCCGAGGGGCTGGGGGCGATCTCCTGGCTGCCGGGGCTGTGGAGCGGGGTGGGGTTCCCTGCCATTGCGTTGCCGATGGGGTTTGACGGCGGGCTGCCGGTGTCGCTGCAGTTGGCCGGGCTGCCCGGGAGTGACTTTGAGCTGGCTGGGCTGGCCGATGCGTATCAGCGGGGGAGCGGGTGGCACTTGCGGCGGCCTGAGGCGGTGCC
The DNA here is from genome assembly GCF_040636955.1 of Streptomyces sp. NPDC032472. Taxonomy (NCBI): domain Bacteria; kingdom Bacillati; phylum Actinomycetota; class Actinomycetes; order Kitasatosporales; family Streptomycetaceae; genus Streptomyces; species Streptomyces sp. NPDC032472. The sequence continues at coordinate 14,829 of NZ_JBEZVK010000038.1, read as the reverse complement.
GGTGCCTGGGCGGCTGCCTGCGCCGGGGCGGGCTTGGGCTGTGCCCGGGGTGGCCGGCGGTGTTGAGGGGGCCGGAGACAGTGAGGTGGGGCGGGGGCTCGGGGTGCGGTTGCGGGAGTTGGGGGTTGAGGTGGGGGCGCCGGAGCTGGACGCGTTGTGTGGGCAGTGGGCCCTGACGTCCATGCTGTTCGGGTTTCTGCCGGATCCCTTGCCGGGGGGGTGAGGGGGTGGGTGGGCCGGGCCTTGGGCCCCGGGCCGGGTTTATTTCCCCCACCCCGCCCCTTCCCGAAACCGGGGCCTGCGGCCCCGGGCCCCCTGCGGGGCCTGCGCCCCGCACCCCTTCGGGGGCTCCGCCCCCGGACCCCCGCGCCTCAAACGCCGGCGGGGCTGGATGGTGCCGGCGGGGGTGGATGGTGCCCGCGGGGCTGGATGGTGCCCGCGTGGGCTGGATTTGTGTTGATTTTTGCCGTTTGACCGAGCCTGAGGAGGCTTCCATGAGCTCTCGTCCCGCTACCGACAGTGTCTGGCTGCGTCGCTATGGTGACGCTCGGCCCGGGGCTCCGCGGCTGGTTTGTTTTCCGCATGCCGGGGGATCGGCCAGTTTCTACTTTCCCGTTGCGCAGGCTCTTGCGCCTGATGTCGACGTGCTTGCCGTCCAGTATCCGGGCCGTCAGGACCGGCGCGCGGAGCCGCTGATCGACAGCGTTGCCGTGCTCGCCGACCGGATCTTCAGTGAGCTTGCAGCCCTGCTGTCTGCCGAACCGGACGTGCCGCTGTACCTGTTCGGGCACAGCATGGGCGCCACCGTTGCCTTCGAGGTGACGCGTCGGCTCCAGGACGCTGCGCTGCCCGGGCCCGTGCGGTTGTTCGCTTCCGCGCGGCGTGCTCCCTCCCGTACCCGGGCCGACCGGGTGCACACCCGGGACGACGACGGGCTCATCCAGGAGCTGCGCCGGCTCAGCGGCACCGACGCCCGGGTCCTGGGCAACGAGGAGATCATGCGCATGGCGATCCCCTCCATCCGCAACGACTACCGGGCCGTGGAGACCTACCGGGCGGAGCCCGGTACCCGGATCGACACCCCGGTCTCCGTCCTCGTCGGCGACAACGACCCCACCACCACTCTGGCCGAGGCACGCGCCTGGGAGGAGCACACCACCGCCGGCATCGAGCTGCGGGTCTTCCCCGGGGGTGGCCACTTCTACCTCGCCGACCGGCCCGAGGAGGTTCTCGATGTCATTCGGGAGCGGGTGCTGGTGAGTGTGGTCGGGGCGGGGTGACCACGCCCCCGCAGTGCGCCCGGTCGGCTGTTAGGGGTCGGGCCGGGAACGGTAGGGGTCCGCAGATCAAGGCCGGGACCCTAGCGTGAAGTGAAGTTCCTGACGTCGCAAGGATTGGGAATCACGGTGAGCCCGAGAGCGTGGAGAGCGCTGAGTCATGGCGCGGACGACGCGGTCACGCTGGTGGTCGATTTCACCGGCAGTGGCCGCGAGCAGGCCCAGTTCGCCGACCTGGCCCCGCTCCTGGACCCGCCGCTGACCGTGTGGGCCAGCCTGCCGCCGATGCCGGCCGACGAGGTCGCCCGCACCGGCGGGGCCTACCTCGACTGGTGGCTGGCCGGGCTGCGGGACGCGGGCACCCGCGTCGCGGCCGTGGCCGGCTACTGCGCCGGTTCGGTCTTCGCCACTGCCCTCGCCGACCGGATCGGCGAGTGGCAGGAGCGGCCGCAGGTGATCCTGCTCGATCCCGAACTTCCCTCCTGCGAGGGGATGTTCCGGAACTTCCATGGGGTCGGGGGCACTCTCGCCGCCGTGCTCGACGAGGCGGAACTCGCGGCCTTCCATGCGGTGGGGCACCGGCTGGAGGAGCGGGGCGGCCCCGACGCGACGGGTGAGGTCCTCGCCTCCACCGGTCTGGTTCTGGAGCAGGCCTTCGGCGAGGCCGTCGCCACCACCGCCGAGCGCCTCGACCTCGACGACGACATCCGCGACGAGCTGTCCGGCGCCTTCAGCGCGCTCGTCGGCTACCTGACCGCGGCCGCCGACCTTGCCGACCCCGCCGCCTGGGCCGGGGCGAGCGCGGTGACCTCCGCAGCCCCCCGCCACCCGGTCGGCCGCGAGCTGCGCATCGACGTCCCCCACGACGACCTGCTGCGTGCCCCGGCCGCGGCCCGCGCCCTGAGCGCCCTGATCGCCTCCGACCGCCACCGACAGCCCGCGGGCAGGTGAACCACCCATGACCATCGCCACCACTGGCCGGCCCGTTCAGCCCGCTGCCGATTCCGCTGCCACCGGGCTCGTGCCGGAGTTGCTCGCCGCGCAGGCCCGACTGACGCCCGGGGCCACCGCTCTCGTGCACGGCGGCGCCGCGCTCACCTACGCGGAGCTCCACGAGCGTGCCGACCGGCTCGCCCGGTACCTCGTCGCGCGGGGCATCGGGCCCGAGGACCTCGTCGCCGTCGGGCTGCGCCGCTCCGCGGAGCTCGTCGTCGCCTTCCTCGCCGTCCTCAAGGCCGGCGCCGCGTACCTGCCGGTCGACCTCGACAACCCGCGCGAGCGTCTTGCGTACATGCTGGAGGATTCCCGCCCGGTCCTCCTCGTCACGAGCGGTGAGGGTGGTGCCGGCCTCGGTACCGCGGGTTCGGTCGTTCTCCTCGACGACCCGGGCACCGTCCGGGCGCTGGACGCCATACCCGCGCACCCCGTCTCCGACGGCGAGCGCCGTACGCCGCTGGATCTGGACCATCCCGCGTACGTCATCTACACCTCCGGCTCCACCGGCCGTCCCAAGGGCGTCGTGGTCACCCACCGGGCGCTGGCCGCCTACCTGGGCGACGCCCGCGCCCTGTACCCGAGCGCCGCCGGCAGCGCCCTGCTGCACTCCTCGGTCGCCTTCGACATGACCGTCACCACCCTGTACGCGCCCCTGCTGCACGGCGGCGCCGTCCGCATCGCCGCCCTGGAGGAGCCCGGCGGGCAGCAGGCCAGCCTGCTGAAGGTCACCCCCTCGCACATGGCGCTGCTCGACACCCTCCCCGACGGCGCGGCGCCCACCGGGCAGCTCGTCGTCGGCGGCGAGCAGCTGCTCAGCGAGGTCGTCGACACCTTCCGCCGCCGCAACCCCGGCGTCACCGTCGTCAACGAGTACGGGCCCACCGAGGCCGCCGTCGGCTGCTGCGTGCACGTCCTGGCCCCCGAGGACCCCCTGACCCCCGGCGCCGCCGTACCCATCGGCCGCCCCACCAGCACCACCCGCCTGCACGTCCTCGACGACCTGCTGCGGCCCGTCGCCCCCGGCACCCCCGGCGAGCTGTACATCGCGGGAACCCAGCTGGCCCGCGGCTACCTCGGCCGCCCCTCCCTCACCGCCGAACGCTTCGTCGCCGACCCGTACGGCCCGCCCGGCAGCCGCATGTACCGCACCGGCGACCTGGTGCGCGCCGGGGACGACGGGGTCCTTGAGTACCTCGGCCGCCTCGACGGGCAGATCAAGATCCGCGGCTACCGCGTGGAGCTCGGCGAGATCGAGACGGCCCTGCTGCGCCACCCCGACGTCGGCCGCACCGCCGTCACCGTGCACCGCGAGCCGTCCGGCGAGGTGCACCTGGTCGCGTACGCCGTCCCGGCCGCCGGGATCGACGTACTGGACGAGCGCCGGCTGCGGTCCCACCTCGCCCGGACCCTGCCCGACTACATGGTGCCGACGGCGTTCCTGACCCTGGACGCGCTGCCGCTGAACGCCAACGGCAAGCTCGACACCGCCGAGCTGCCCAAGCCGAAGTTCACCGCGCGCACCGCGTACCGGGCCCCCGAGACCCCCGAACAGGAGCTGCTGTGCTCCCTGTTCGCCCAGTTCACCCAGGCCCCGAAGGTCGGAGTCGACGACGACTTCTTCGCCCTCGGCGGTACCAGCCTCGGCGCCGCACAAGTCGTCGGCCGGGCCCGCAGACACGGGCTGCGCCTGAGCCTGCAGGACGTGCTCGAACACCGCACCGTCCTGCGGCTCGCCCCCGCCGACTCCCGCCCACCGCACCACCCCACTCACTGAGGAGATGGAACAAGGATGCAGCTCCTGCAGCTCGCCGGCATGGGATGGATCTCCCGCTCCCTGGGCGTCGCCGCCCGCCTCGGCATCGCAGACCACCTCGCCGACGGCCCCAAGACGGCCGAGGAGATCGCCGAACTCACCGAATCCCACCCCGACGGCGTGCTCTACCTGATGCGCGTCCTCGGCATAGTCGGCGTCTTCCACGAGAACGAGGACGGCACGTTCGGCCACACCGAGCTCTCGCAGCAACTGCGCGACGACCACCCGCGCTCCATGCGCTACTGGTGCGTGCTGGGCGGCGAGATGTACTACGACGTGTGGCGCGACCTGCTCACCACCGTCAAGACCGGCGCGCCCTCCTCCCGCTCCGAGTACGGCAGCTCCATCTACGCCTACATGGACCGCGACCCGGAGGCCGGCGAGGTCTACGACCGGGCCATGGCCGACATCACCCGCCCGGCCGCCGCCGAACTCGCCCGCGACTTCGACTTCTCCGAGATCAGCCACGTCATCGACGTCGGCGGCGGCACCGGCCACCTGCTCAAGGGCATCCTGTCCGCCCACCCCGACATCACGGGCACGGTCGCCGAGCGCGGCGACGTCGCCGCCCGCGGCGCCCGCATCCTCGCCGAGTCCGGTGACACCGACCTGCAGAGCCGGCTGTCCTTCACCGAGGCCGACTTCTTCACCGAGGTCCCCAGCGGCGCGGACGCGTACTTCCTCAAGAACGTCCTGCACAACTGGAGCCCCGAGAGCAGCAGCAAGATCCTGGAGAGCGTCCAGCGCGCCATGGTCCGCACGATCGAGGAGTCCGAGGGCGTCGCCGCCGAGCCGGTCCTCTTCGTCATCGAGCCGCTCCTCGGCCACGACAACGCCTCCGCCATCCGCTCCCTGTTCCAGATGGTCGTCTGCGAGGAGGGCACCCGCATCCGCGGCGAGGACGACATGCGCGCCCAGGCCGCCAAGGCCGGCCTGGAGGTCCGCTCCATCAAGAACCTCTCCACGGAGCACAGCGTCATCGAGTGCGTTCTGGCCCGCGACTGAACCACGAGCCATCGAGCCATCGAGCGACCGAGCGACCGAGCGGCTCGTGCCGCCGGAAAGGAAAACCCCATGTTGTGGGACAGCCGTTTCGAACCCATTGTCAGGCCGCACCTGACCTTCCTGCCCGACGACGCCGAATTCTCCGCGGACCTCGACCTGCGTGACTTCGGACTCGATTCGCTCGGCATCGTCGACCTGCTCATCGAGCTGGAGAACACCTACCAGGTCACGTTCACCGACGACGCCCTGGCCATGGAGACGTTCGCGACCCCCGGCTCCCTGTGGGCCACGCTCACCGGGCTGTTCGCGGCCGCGGCCTGAGCTCCGCCCGAGCCTTCGAAGGGCGCGGCAGCACTTGTGCTGCCGCGCCCTTCGGCGTGTGGTCACACCGGTCCGATAGGGGTCGTCAGGGGTGGTTCGGCCGCGTGGCCCGAAATAGCCTTGTCAGAGCGATCAATGTTTTCCGCATTTCCGTATTCCTGTATTTCTGTATTTTCGCATTTTCGTTTTCCCGTATCTCCCGTTCTTCCGCGAGGTGGACCACGTGTCGGCAGAGTCGAACGAACAGAAGCTCCTCGACTACCTCAAGCGGGCGACCGCAGAGCTGCGGGAAACCCGGCGCCGCCTGCACGAAGAGGAAAGCCGGCAACGCGAACCCATAGCCATCGTCGGCATGGCCTGCCGCTACCCCGGTGACGTCACCACCCCCGACGAACTGTGGGAGCTGCTCGCCGACGGCCGCGACGCCGTCTCCGCGTTCCCCGAGAACCGCGGCTGGGACACCGAGGGCATCTACGACCCCGACCCCGACGCACCCGGCAAGACGTACTCCCGGCACGGCGGATTCCTCGACCGCGCCGCCGACTTCGACGCCGACTTCTTCGGGATCAGCCCGCGCGAGGCCCTCGCCACCGACCCGCAGCAGCGCCTGCTCCTGGAGACCTCCTGGGAGGCCCTGGAGCGCACGGGCATCGACCCGCAGAGCGTGCGCGGAGCACACCTCGGCGTCTTCGCCGGCGTCATGTACCACGACTACGGCTCCCGCCTGAGCGACGTCCCCGACGACCTGGGCGCCTTCCTCGGCAACGGCAGCGCGGCGAGCGTCGTCTCCGGCCGCGTCGCATACGCGCTCGGCCTGGAGGGCCCGGCCGTCACGATCGACACCGCCTGCTCCTCGTCGCTCGTCGCCGTCCACCTCGCTGCCCAGGCCCTGCGCAACGGCGAATGCACCATGGCCCTGGCCGGCGGTGTCACCGTCATGGCCACCCCCGAGACCTTCATCGACTTCAGCCGCCAGCGCGGTCTGGCTGCGGACGGCCGCTGCAAGCCGTACGCGGAGGCCGCGGACGGGACGGGCTGGGGCGAGGGCGTGGGTGTTCTCGTCCTGGAGAAGCTCTCCGATGCACGGCGGAACGGCCACCGCGTGCTGGCCGTCGTCAGCGGCTCCGCCATCAACCAGGACGGCGCCAGCAGCCAGCTCACCGCCCCCAACGGGCCCGCGCAGCAGCGCGTCATCCGTCAGGCGCTCGCCAGCGCGCGGCTGACGGCCACCGACGTGGACGTGGTCGAAGGCCACGGCACCGGTACGAAGCTCGGCGACCCGATCGAGGCGCAGGCACTGCTCGCCACCTACGGCCAGGACCGGCCGGAAGGCCGGCCGCTGTGGCTCGGGTCGGTGAAGTCCAACCTGGGTCACACCCAGGCCGCGGCGGGCGTCGCGGGCATCATCAAGATGGTCCAGGCGCTGCGCCACGAGAGCCTGCCCATGACCCTCCACGTGGACGCCCCGAGCAGCCACGTGGACTGGGCGGCGGGCGCCGTGTCGCTGCTGACCGAGGCCCGGCCGTGGCCGGCGGGGGAGCGCGTCCGGCGTGCCGGTGTCTCCTCGTTCGGCATCAGCGGTACGAACGCCCACGTCATCGTGGAGGAAGCCCCGGCCGAGGAGCCCTCGGACGCGGCGGAGGCGGACGCCCTCCCCGTGGTGCCCTGGCTGATCTCCGCCAAGACCCCGGACGCGGTCCTCGACCAGGCCGCCCGTCTGCGCGAGTTCCTCGCCGCCCGGCCCGGACTGGACCTCGCGGCCGCGGGCCTCGCCCTCGCCACGCAGCGCACGCCGTTCCCCCACCGGGCGGCCGTCGTGGCCGCCGACCGCGACGGGCTGCTGGCCGGCCTCGACCAGCTGGTCGACGGGCAGAGCGCCCTGCGGGGCACGGCGGCCGGGGGCCGACTGGGCTTCCTGTTCACGGGGCAGGGCAGCCAGCGGGCCGGGATGGGGCGTGAGCTGTACGCGCAGTACCCCGTCTTTGCGGCAGCGCTGGACGAGGTGTGCGCCGCGCTGGATGCGCACCTTGAGCGACCGCTGAAGGACGTGCTGTTCGACGAGGATCCGGCTGATCTGAACCGGACCGAGTACACGCAGCCTGCGCTGTTCGCCATCGAAGTCGCTTTGTACCGGCTGGTCGAGGCGTGGGGTGTGCGTGCTGATGCGCTTGCCGGGCACTCGATCGGTGAGCTGGCCGCCGCGCATGTGGCCGGGCTGTGGTCCCTTGAGGATGCGGCTCTGCTGGTCGCTGCTCGTGGTCGGCTGATGCAGGCGCTGCCCGCCGGTGGTGCGATGGCCGCCGTCCAGGCCACCGAGGAGGAAGTGCGCGCCGTCCTGGGCGATGGCGTGGGGATCGCTGCCGTCAACGGGCCGACCTCGCTGGTCGTGTCGGGTGCGGAGGCCGCCGTCGAGGCCGTCGTTGCGCACTTCGCCGCGGCCGGACGGAAGACCAAGCGGCTCGTCGTCAGCCACGCCTTCCACTCGCCGCTGATGGAGCCGATGCTCGCCGAGTTCGGTGAGATCGCGGGTCGGCTGACGTACTCCGAGCCGAGCCTGCCCATCGTGTCCACGCTGACCGGCAAGCCCGCCTCGTACGAGGAGCTGTCCGACCCGCAGTACTGGGTGCGGCACGTCCGCGAGGCCGTCCGCTTCGCCGACGCCGTCACCACCCTGCAGCGCCAGGGCGTCACCACCTTCTTCGAACTCGGGCCTGATGCGGTGCTCACCGCCATGGCCGCTGAGTCCCTCGACGCGGGCGCCACCGCCGTCCCCGCCGTGCGCCGTGACCGGGCCGAGGCGCAGGCGATTGCCGAGGCGCTGGCCAGCCTCCACATCCACGGGGTCGCGGTCGACTGGACCGCCTTCCTCGGCGGCCCCCGCACCCCGTGCGAGCTGCCCACGTACGCCTTCCAGCACCAGCGGTACTGGCTCGACGCCGACGGCAGCGGCCTGCACGACGTGGCCGCGGTCGGGCTCGCCGACGCCGAGCACCCGCTGCTGGGTGCGGCCGTCGAACTGCCCGACTCCGACGGGGTCCTGTTCACCGGCCGGCTGTCGCTGCGCAGCCACCCCTGGCTCGCCGACCACGCCGTCGGCGGGACCGTCGTCCTGCCCGGCGCGGCCCTGGTCGACCTGGCCGTTCGGGCCGGCGACCACGTCGGCTGCGGGACCGTGCAGGACCTCACCCTCCAGGCCCCGCTGGTCGTTCCGGCGGACGCCTCGGTGCAGCTGCGCGTCCAGGTCGGCGGCGAGGAGCCGCGCAGCCTCGCCGTGTACTCCCGTATCGGCGACGAGCCGTGGATCCGGCACGCCGAGGGCTCGCTCGTCCCGGCCTCCGCCGCGGCGGCCCCCGAGGCCCTCACCGTCTGGCCGCCGGCCGGCGCCGAGCCGCTCGACGTCAGCTCCCTGTACTCCTCGCTGGCCGCCGCCGGGCTCCAGTACGGGCCGCTGTTCCAGGGCGTCACCGCTGCCTGGCGCGACGGTGACGCCATCGCCGCCGAGGTGTCGCTGCCCCAGGACACCGCCGTCGACGGCTTCGCCCTTCACCCGGCGCTGCTCGACGCCGCCCTGCACGGCATCACCCTGGCCGACCCGGCCAACGAGACCGCCGAATTGCCGTTCACCTGGTCGGACGTCACCCTGCACGCCACCGGTGCCCGCGCGGCCCGGGTCCGGATCGTGCCCGGCCGGGGCGACTGGACCCTGCACATCGCCGACGCCCAGGGCAGCCCGCTCGCCACCGTCGGCGCGCTCGCCCTGCGCGCCGTGGAGACCGCCGGACCGGCCACCGCGCAGGTCCGCGACCTGTACCGGGTCGCCTGGTCCCCGCTGCCCGCGGCCACGGAGCCTGCCGACGAGGGCGTGCTCGTCGAGGTCCCGGCCGGGGCCGGCGCCCACGAGGCCGTCGGATACGTGCTGACCCGGCTCCAGGAGCACCTGGAGACCGAGGACCGCCTGGTCGTCGTCACGCGTGGCGCCGTCGCCACCGCGGAGGGGGCGGACGTCGCCGACCCGGGGCAGGCCGCCGTGTGGGGCCTGGTCCGGGCCGCGCAGGCCGAGCACCCGGGGCGCTTCGTGCTCCTGGACGTCGACACCGACACCGCCACCGACGTTGCGGGCCTTGCGGCGCTGCCCGCCGGCGAGCCCGAACTCGCGCTGCGGGACGGGGAGCTGTTCGTCTCCCGGCTCGTCCGGACCACTCCGGAGGCAGATGCTCCTGCCGCCGACGCCCAGGCGCCGGTGTTCCGGGAGGGCGGTTCCGTTCTGATCACCGGTGGTACCGGTGGGCTGGGTGCGCTGACGGCCCGGCACCTGGTGGCCGAGCACGGGGTGCGGAGGCTGGTGCTGACCAGTCGTCGGGGTGCCGAGGCGCCGGGGGCTGTGGAGTTGGCTGCGGAGCTTGAGGCTGCGGGTGCGGCTGTGGTGCTGGCGGCCTGTGATGTCGCCGACCGGGATGCGGTGGCGGCGCTGCTCGCCGAGCACCCGGTGACTGCGGTGTTCCATGCGGCGGGTGTGGTCGACGATGCGACGATCGGCTCGCTGAGCGGCGAGCGCGTGGCCAAGGTCCTCGCGCCCAAGGCGGATGCCGCCCGGTACCTCCACGAGCTGACCGCCGGGCAGGAGCTCGACGCGTTCGTCCTCTACTCCTCCGCCGCCAGTACGTTCGACGGCTCCGGGCAGGGCAACTACGCCGCGGCCAACGCCTATCTGGACGGACTCGCCGCCCACCGGCGGGCCCACGGCCTGCCCGGGCTGTCCCTGGCCTGGGGCCTGTGGGACCCCGAGGCCGGCGGCATGGCGTCCGACCTCACGGCCGCCGACCTCCAGCGCATGGCCCGCACCGGTGTCCTGCCGCTGGGCAGCGAACGGGGCATGGCCCTCCTCGACGCCGCGCTCGCCGGGCCGCACGCCCAGGTGCTGCCCGCCGCCCTCGACACCCGCGCCCTCGAACAGCGCGCCCGCCGCTCCGACCTGCCCGCCATCCTGCGCGGCCTGGTCCGGCCCGCCGTCGTACGCCGCACGGCGGCCGCCGCCGACAGCACTGACGCCGGGCTCGCCGAGCGCCTCGCCGTGCTCGCCCCGGCCGACCGCGAGCGGCTCCTGCTGGACCTCGTACGCCGCCACGTCGCGGCCGTCCTCGGCTACTCGGGTGCCCACGAGGTCAGCCCGGACCGGCCGTTCAAGGAGGTCGGCTTCGACTCGCTGACCGCCGTCGAGTTCCGCAACCGCCTCGCCGGCGAAGCCGGGATCCGGCTCCCCGCCACGCTCGTCTTCGACTACCCGACACCGGCCGTGGTCGCCGACTTCCTCCGCATCGAGCTCCTCGGCGACACCGCCGACCAGCTCCCCGTCCCGGCCGCGGGCGCCGGTGCCGGGGCTACGGGCGCGGCCGGTGGCGACGAGCCGATCGCCATCGTCGGCATGGCCTGCCGCTACCCCGGCGGCATCACCTCCCCCGAGGGCCTGTGGCAGCTGCTCGCCGCGGGCGGCGACGGCATCTCGGCCTTCCCGGAGGACCGCGGCTGGGACACCGAGGGCATCTACGATCCCGACCCCGACGCCGCGGGCAAGACGTACTCCCGGCACGGCGGCTTCCTGCACGACGCCGCCGAGTTCGACCCGGTCTTCTTCGGGATCAGCCCGCGCGAGGCCCTCGCCATGGACCCGCAGCACCGGCTGCTCCTGGAGACCTCCTGGGAGGCCCTTGAGCGCGCCGGGATCGACCCGGCGAGCGCCCGGGGCACGGCGACCGGCGTCTTCGCGGGCGTCATGTACCACGACTACTCGGTCGTCCTGGAGCAGTCCGACCACCACAACACCGAAGGGTTCATGGGCGTCGGCGGCAGCATCGCCTCCGGCCGCGTCTCGTACGCGCTCGGCCTGGAGGGTCCGGCCGTCACCGTCGACACCGCCTGCTCTTCCTCGCTCGTGGCCGTGCACCTGGCGGGCCAGGCGCTGCGCAACGGCGAGTGCTCGCTCGCCCTTGCGGGCGGTGTGACCGTGATGTCGACTCCGGACACGTTCGTGGACTTCAGCCGCCAGCGCGGTCTGGCCGCCGACGGCCGCTGCAAGCCGTATGCGGAGGCCGCGGACGGGACCGGCTGGGGCGAGGGCGTGGGCGTCCTCGTCCTGGAGAAGCTCTCCGATGCACGGCGGAACGGGCACCGGGTGCTGGCGGTCGTCAGCGGCTCGGCGGTCAACCAGGACGGTGCCAGCAACGGCCTGACCGCCCCCAACGGGCCTGCGCAGCAGCGGGTCATCCGGCAGGCGCTGGCCTCCGCCCACCTGACCGCGGCCGATGTGGACGCGGTGGAGGGCCACGGCACGGGTACGCGGCTCGGCGACCCGATCGAGGCGCAGGCGCTGCTCGCCACCTACGGCCAGGACCGGCCGGAAGGCCGGCCGCTGTGGCTCGGGTCGGTGAAGTCCAACCTGGGCCACACCCAGGCCGCGGCGGGCGTCGCGGGCATCATCAAGATGGTCGAGGCCCTGCGGCACGAGACCCTGCCCATGACGCTTGGCGTGGACGCCCCCAGCAGCCACGTCGACTGGAGCGAGGGCGAAGTCAGCCTGCTGACCGAGGCCCGGCCCTGGCCGGCCGGGGAGCGGACCCGCCGCGCGGGTGTCTCGTCGTTCGGTATCAGCGGTACGAACGCCCACGTCATCGTGGAGGAAGCCCCGGCGACCGAGGAGGCGCCCGCTACGGCGGCTGCCGTCCTGCCGGTCGTGCCGTGGGTGGTCTCCGCGAAGAGCGCCGACGTCCTGCGCGAGCAGGCCGCGCGGCTGCGGGAGTTCGTGGCCGCACGGCCCGAGCTCGACCCGGCCGCCGTGGGGCTGGCCCTGGCGACCCAGCGGACGGCGTTCACCCACCGGGCGGCCGTGGTCGCCGAGGACCGCGACGGGCTGCTGGCGGGCCTGGAGGCCGTCGCCGCGGGCGCGGCCCCGATCGCGGGCACGGCGGCGGGCTCGGGCAACGCCTTCCTGTTCACGGGGCAGGGCAGCCAGCGGGCGGGGATGGGACGCGAGCTGTACGACCGGTACCCGGTGTTTGCGGCTGCGCTGGACGAGGTGTGCGCTGCGCTGGATGCGCACCTTGAGCGGCCGCTGAAGGATGTTCTTTTCGATGAGGATCCGGCTGATCTGAACCGGACGGAGTACACGCAGCCCGCGTTGTTCGCCATCGAAGTCGCGCTGTACCGGCTGGTCGAGGCGTGGGGTGTGCGTGCTGACGCGCTTGCCGGGCACTCGATCGGTGAGCTGGCCGCCGCGCATGTGGCCGGGCTGTGGTCCCTTGAGGATGCGGCTCTGCTGGTCGCCGCTCGTGGGCGGCTGATGCAGGCGCTGCCCGCCGGTGGTGCCATGGCCGCCGTCCAGGCGACGGAGGACGAGGTCACGGCCGTTCTGGCCGATGGTGTCGGGATCGCTGCCGTCAACGGGCCGACCTCCCTGGTCGTGTCGGGGGCCGAGGCCGCCGTCGAGGCCGTCGTCGCGCACTTCGCCGCGGCCGGTCGGAAGACCAAGCGGCTTGTTGTGAGCCATGCGTTCCACTCGCCGCTGATGGAGCCGATGCTCGCCGAGTTCGGTGAGATCGCTGCCGGGCTTGTCTACGACGAGCCCCGGCTGGCGATCGTGTCCACGCTGACCGGGCAGCCGGCCTCGTACGAGGAGCTGTCCGACCCGCAGTACTGGGTGCGGCATGTGCGGGAGGCCGTGCGGTTCGCCGACGCCGTCACCACCCTGCAGGAGCAGGGCGTCACCACCTTCTTCGAGCTCGGGCCGGACGCCGTGCTCACCGCCATGGCCGCCGAGTCCCTCGGTGAGGAGTCCGTGGCGATCCCCGCGGTCCGCCGTGACCGCTCCGAGGCCCAGGCCCTGACCGAGGCCCTCGCCCGCCTGCACGCCCGGGGGATCGGTGTCGACTGGCCCGCGTTCTTCGGCGCGGCCCGTACCGGGGTCGTGGACCTGCCCACGTACGCCTTCCAGCACGCGCACTACTGGCCCGCTCCGGGCACGCGCGCCGGGAACGTCGTGGCGGCCGGTCTCGCCGAGGCCGGGCACCCGCTGCTGGGTGCCGCGGTCGAACTGCCCGACTCCGACGGGGTGCTCTTCTCCGGGCGGCTGTCGCTGCGCACGCACGCCTGGCTCGCCGACCACGCCGTCGGCGGGACCGTCATCGTCCCCGCCGCGGCCCTGGTGGACCTGGCGATCAGCGCCGGCGACCACGTCGGTGCCGGCGCCCTCCGGGACCTCGCGCTGTCCGCGCCGCTGGTCCTGGAGGAGAGCGGTGCTCTCGCTCTGCGCGTCCAGGTGGGCCGGCCCGACGAGGCCGGGCAGCGCCCCGTCGGCATCTACTCGCGCGCCGAGGACGCCCCCGACGCCGAGTGGACCCGGCACGCCCACGGCGAGCTGGTGGACCACCGTCCGGAGGCCGGGTTCTCGCTGGCCGCATGGCCGCCGGCGGGCGCCGAAGCGATCGACGTCAGCTCCCTCTACGAGGACCTGGCCGCGACCGGCCTGCAGTACGGGCCGCTCTTCCAGGGCGTGACCAGCGCCTGGCGCGACGGTGACGCGGTCCTCGCCGAGGTGTGCCTGCCGCAGGACACCTCCGTCGACGGCTTCGCCCTGCACCCGGCGCTCCTCGACGCCGCCCTGCACGGCATCTCCCTCGACGCGAACGACAACGGCGAGGCCGAACTGCCCTTCACCTGGTCCGACGTCACCCTGTACGCGTCGGGGGCCGGCTCCCTGCGGGTGCGGATCACGCCCACCGGGCAGGGCCGCGGGTTCGCCCTGCAGCTCGCCGACGCCCAGGGCGCCCCCGTGGCCGCCGTCGGCGCACTGTCGCTGCGGCCGGTGGCCGCGGGCGAGCTGTCCGGCGCACGCCGGTACTCCCGCGACGCCCTCTTCCACGTGGAGTGGGTCCGCGAGACGTCCGCCGAGACCGTGACCGTGCAGAACGCGACCGTGTACGAGGTTCCGGACACTGATGCGGTCGTGGCGGTGCTGGGTCGGGTGCGGGAGTGGCTGGCCGATGAGGCCGCGTCGCAGGGGGCCGGGCCGCTGGTGGTCCGGACCCGGGGTGCGGTGGCGGTGCGGGCCGGTGAGGACGTCGCCGAGCCGGAGACCGCTGCGGTGTGGGGCCTGGTGCGTTCCGCGCAGGCCGAGCACCCGGGCCGCTTCGTCCTCCTCGACGCCGAAGGCGATCTCGACTCCGACGTGCTGTCCGTGCTCCCTGCCGGGGCTCCGGAACTTGCGCTGCGGGAGGGGGAGTTCTTCGTTCCCCGGCTGGCCCGTACGACCCCGGAGCGGGTCGAGGGTCCGGTGTTCCGGGAGGGCGGGACCGTTCTGATCACCGGTGGTACCGGTGGGCTGGGTGCGCTGACCGCCCGGCACCTGGTGGCCGAGCACGGGGTGCG
>NZ_JBEZVK010000037.1:0-74963 GCF_040636955.1 Streptomyces sp. NPDC032472 | reverse complement strand
CGGCGCACCGAGGAACCCGGCTCCGCCGGGCACCGGGCTCCGCCCGGACCCGCGCCTCAAACGCCGGCGGGGCTGGATTCGCCGGACCCCGCTTCGACAGTGGAAGCCAGGGGACTGGAGTGCCGCCCCTGGCTACGACAGTGGAAGGCGGGGACTAGATCCGCCGCCCTCGGCTTCGACAGGGGACCCGTCAAGCGGGCACCGGAAGACGAGGGCCGGCAAAAGTCAGCCCCGCCGGCGATTGAGGCGCGGGGCCGGGCAGAGCCCGGTACCGGCGGGGCCGGTCAGCCCAGGGCCTGGGCGGCGGTGCGGAGGTCTGAGACCAGGCCCTCGTACAGGGCCTCGCGGTCATCGGCCCGCAGAACGGCCGAGGGGTGGATCGTCGCCAGCCCCCGCCCGTGCAGCGCCCCGTCGTCGAGCGTCGGCAGCGGCACCAGCAGCCCCCGCCGCTCGCCCACCCGGAAGCCGCTCCCCCACAGCGCCCGGCCCGCGGTCGCCCCGAGGGCCACCACCAGCTCGGGGTCCACCAGCCGCAGCTCGGCGGCCAGCCAGGGCCGGCACGCGGACAGCTCGCGCAGCGTCGGCTGCTTGTGGATCCGACGCTTGCCGCCGCCCGACGGCCGGACGAACTTGAAGTGCTTGACGGCGTTCGTCACGTAGGCGGCGTCGATGTCCAGGCCCGCATCGTCCAGGGCCCGGCGCAGCAGGCTGCCGGCCGGCCCCACGAAGGGCTCGCCCCGGCGGTCCTCCTGGTCACCCGGCTGCTCGCCGACCAGCATCAGCCGGGCCGAGGCGTCGCCCGCCCCGAAGACGGTTCCCGTCGTGCCCTCGTACAGCGGGCAGCCCCGGCAGTCGGCCGCGGCCCGCCGGTGCGCGGCGAGGCCGCCGCGCACCGGCAGGTAGGGACGGGCGTCGTACCCGTCGGCGGCGGCCGTGTCGCCGGCGGGCCGTGTCCCGGTGGCGCGCGGCACGGTCAGGACACCTTGCCGCGCCCGCTGATGAGGTCCCGGGCGCGGTCCACCAGGCCGATGCCGGGGCCGAGGATCTTGTTGGCGGGGGGCGTGGAGGGGCTGCCCGGGTGGGGCCGGGTCGGCGCGAGCTTCTTGGCGCGCCGGATGCGGTCGCCGAGGTCGTCCAGGGCCTCCTGCGGGCAGTTGTGCCGCAGGGTCGGGAAGAGGTTCTCCTCCTCGTCCTTGATGTGGGCGAGGACCTCGGTGCGCAGCTCGTTGACGCAGCCGGTGAACGCGGCTCCGGCGGGGTCCAGTTCCTCCAGCTTCTTCAGCATCTCCTCGACACGGGAGTGGTCGGCGATCTCCTTGTCGGCGATGCGGTCGCCGCCGTCCAGGTGCTCGCGGACGGCCGGGTAGAGGTACTGCTCCTCCGCGACGGAGTGGCGGACCAGTTCGATGGTCAGCTGGTCGGCGATTTCGCGGCACCGATCGGGGTCCTTCTCGGTCCCGAGCCGGGTGAAGAAGTCCTTGACCTCGTCGTGGTCGGCGGTGAGCTCGCGCACCACGTCTCCTCCGTGTCCCATGGCCTGCCTCCCTGGGGTTGCGGGTCCGGGCCGTCCGCCCGGACGCTCTTCACGGGCGCCTGCCCCGGCTCCCCGCCCGTCATGCGCCGGAACACCGGAACGCAGGAACGCCGGGCCGCCGGGACACCGGCAGCGGGCACGGAACGGCGGGCACGGCGCCCACAGGCGCCGTGCCCGCCGCGAGGGGGCCGGTCAGCGCTTCTTCTCGCCGATCTTCCTCATCTGGGCCGCGGTGTCGGACGCGGACTCCTCCATGCGTCCCTTGGTCTTCTCCGCCTTGCCCTTGGCTTCCATGCTCGTGTCGTCGGCCATGGAGCCGATCTCTTCCTTCGTCTTGCCCTTGCCCTGTTCGGCCTTGCCCTTCAGCTTGCCCATCGTGGCCTCCTGACGTGCGGCGTACCGGTCGCCTGGCGGCTACCCGGGATGCAGGGCCTCATGCTCCGAAACCCCGACCGTGCTCACAGGCATGAGAAGCCGCTGACGTGGTAGACGCATCAAGGTCCCCCGTCCGACAGGTGCCAGGAGGTACCCATGATTATCCTGGGGCTCATTCTGCTCATCCTCGGTTTCGTCTTCGGGATCTCGATCCTCTGGACGATCGGCATCATCCTCCTCGTGATCGGCCTCATCCTGTGGGTGCTGGGCGCCGCGGGGCACGCCGTCGGAGGCCGGAAGCACTACTACTGACGAGCCCGTACCGCCCCGGCTACCCGTCCGAGCCGCCGGTGGAAACGCTCCGGGAGCGCAGCTCCCGAACGTGGATACCGACGCCGAGGGCGGGTAGCCGCGCATCATGAACTCCTTCCCCGACAGCACCCTGGCCCTGCTCACCCGCGGGTACGCGTGGCGGCCCGGCCGCGGTCGCAGCCGCGGCGCCGATCCGGTCCGGGTGCGGCTCCTCGGCCGGCGCGCCTACGTCCTGTCCGGCCCCGACGCGGTCGGCTTCTTCTACGACGAGAAGCACGTCCGGCGCCGGTCGGCCCTGCCGGGACCCGTCCTGGACACCCTGTTCGGGCGCGGCGCCGTCCACACCCTCGACGGCACCGCGCACCGCACGCGCAAGGCGCTGTTCACCGGTCTGCTGATGGACGAGGAGCGGGTGGCGGCCCTGTCGGAGCGGGTCCTGACGCTGTGGCGCCGCGAGCTGGCCCGGTCCCGGGGACGGGAGCTGTGCGTGTTCGACGCGGCGAGCCGGGTGCTGGCCCGCGCGGTGTGCGGCTGGGCCGGACTGCCGCTGTCCGACCGGGACTTGCGGCGCACCGCACGCGACTGCGTGGCGATGGTCGACGGCTGGGGCACGCCCGGGCCGCGCCACTGGCGGGCGCGCCGGGCGCGCCGGCGCCAGGAGAGGCTGTTCGCGCGTCTGGTCGAGCGGACCCGCGCCCAGGACGGCCGGCAGGGCGCACCGGCCTTGGCGAAAGCCGCCCGGGAGCCGTCGGTGCTGGAGGCGGTGGCCCGGCACCGCGATGCCGACGGGGCCCTGCTCGACCCGCACACCGCGGCCGTCGAGCTGCTGAACGTGGTGCGGCCCACCGTGGCCGTGGCCTGGTTCGCGGCCTTCGCCGCACACGCCCTGCACCGGTGGCCCGAGCAGGCCGCCGCGCTGCGCGCGGACGGCGGTGCGCGGGCCCGGGCCTTCGCCCACGAGGTCCGCCGGTTCTACCCGTTCGCGCCGTTCGTCGGCGGTGAGGCAGCCGCCGACCTGGTACGGCACGGCGAGCGGATCCCGGCCGGGAGCCTGGTCCTGCTCGACCTGTACGGACAGAACCACGACCCGGGGCTGTGGGAGGACCCCGACCGCTTCGACCCGGCCCGCTTCGACGGCCGGCCGCCGGAGCACGACGTACTGGTCCCCCAGGGCGGCGGCGACGCCCGCAGCGGGCACCGCTGCCCCGGCGAGGACATCACCGTGGCGCTCGTCTCCGCGCTCGCCGCGGACCTCGCCCGGCGCTCCTGGACCGTCCCCGACGGCCAGGACCTGCGGATCCCGCTGCACCGGATGCCGACACGGCCGCGCAGCGGTGTGGTAATCGTCCCCGGACCCTGAGCGGCACCGCCGCGTCACCCCCGTGAGGCACTCCATGACCCGTCGAAACCCCAGCGACTCCCGCCACCCCGGCGTACTGCCGACGCCGGCGGGTCTGGACCCCCCCGAGCCGCCCGAGGACCCGCTGCCCAAGGACCACACGCAGGCGATCCTGGAGACGACGAAGCAGGTGGCCGCACTGCTCAAGCGGTCCGGGCGGCCCTTTCGCCCTCGCGGGCAGCGTCGCGGCCTTCGCCCACGGCCTGCCCGCCAGCTTCCAGCACGACACCGACTTCTGCGTACGCCCCGAGGACGCCGAGGAGGCGATCAAGGCCCTCGAGGACGGCGGCATCGCCATGCGCCGCGCCCCCGAGGACTGGCTGGTCAAGGGCCGCTCGGGCGGCGAGGAGATCGACCTGATCTTCGAACTGGCCCGGCGCCCGGTCAGCACGGCGCTCCTGGAGCGCGCCACCGTCAAGCCGGTGGACTCGGTGTGGATGCCGGTGCTCTCCCCCACCGACCTCATGGACGGCCGCCTCACCGCCCTGTGCGAGCACTACTGCGACTTCGGCGACCTGCTGCCGATGGCACGCATGCTGCGCGAGCAGATCGACTGGGCCCGCCTCGACCGCGACCACCGCGACGCGCCGCTGGCCGACGCGTTCCTCCACCTGCTCGACAGGCTCCACGTCATCGACCGCCCGGACAGGACGGAGCACCCACCATGAACACGGCCGAGATCATCGAATACCGCATCGAGCACCTGCGCGACCGGCTCGCCCGCGAGGACGCCGCCGAACTGAGCGTGCAGATCGAGATGCACGGGACCCGGGCCGTCGTGCGCGGCTGCGTCACCGACGAGGGCACCCGTGCGGCCGTCCTGCGCCTCGCCCGCGAGGAGCTGGCCGGCTTCGACTGGTACGAGGACCTCACCGTGTGCCGACCCGAGCCTCCCGACCACGCCGAGGAGCTGTCATGACCCGCGTCGCAGCAGTAGGAGACATCCACCTCGGGCCCGACAGCGCCGGGATGCTGCGGCCCGCCTTCGACACGCTCGGCGACTGCGCGGACCTGCTCCTCCTGGCCGGCGACCTGACCCGGCACGGCACGCGCGGGGAGGCCCGGGTGGTGGCGGCCGAGGTGGCCGGACTGCCGGTGCCGGTGGTCGCGGTGCTCGGCAACCACGACTACCAGAGCGGCGAGGAGGAGGCCGTCACCGAGGAGCTGTGTGCGGCCGGCGTGCACGTCCTGGAGGGCGGCGGCGTCCTCCTCGACCTCGACGGGGCGAGGGTGGGCATCGCCGGGACGAAGGGCTTCTGCGGGGGCTTCGCCGGACGCAGCGGCAGCGAGTTCGGCGAACCGGAGATGAAGGCGTTCATCCGCTACACCCGCTCCTGCGCGGAGGGGCTCGGCCGGGCCCTGGGCGGACTGGGCACCTCGGGCAGCACCCTGCGGATCGCGCTCACGCACTACTCGCCGGTCCCGGACACCCTCGCGGGCGAGCCGTCGGAGATCTTCCCGTTCCTCGGCAGCTACCTCCTGGCGGAGGCCATGGACGCCGAGGGCGCCGACCTGGCGGTGCACGGCCACGCCCACCGGGGGACCGAGCACGGCATGACCGGCGGCGGCATCCCGGTCCGCAACGTCGCCATGCCGGTCATCGGCCGGGCCTTCGCCGTGTACCACCTCACACCGCACCTTCGGCCGACCGTGGCGGGTAGCGCCGCGGGTTCCGGGTAGCCGCGGTACGTACCGCACCGAGGAAGGAGTCCCGATGCCCGCAACCGCGCCGACCGCAAGGCGCGCGCCGAGGCCCCGGCTGTTCACCCCGCCCGGGGTGTACCGCCCGCAGGCGGACACCCGCCTGCTGGCGGCGGCCCTGGACCGCGAGGAGCTCGCGCCCGGCACGGCCGTGATGGAGATCGGCACCGGGACCGGGGCCCTGGCCCTGCGCGCCGCGGGCCGCGGCGCCCGGGTCACCGGGGTGGACATCTCCTGGGCGGCCGTCGCCGCCGCGTACGTGAACGCGCTGCGCCGGCGGCTGCGGGTCCGGGTGCTGCACGGGGACTTCGCCGCCCGCACCCGCGGCCAGCGCTTCGACCTCGTCCTGGCCAACCCGCCCTACGTCCCCTCCCCCGAGCCCCGCACGCCGACCCGCGGCCCCGCCCGCGCGTGGGACGCAGGCCCGACGGGGCGCCTGGTCATCGACCGGATCTGCGAGCTGGCCTCGGCGCTGCTCCGGCCCGGAGGCGTCCTCCTGCTGGTGCACTCGGGCCTGTGCGGGCCGCAGACCACCGTGCGCCACCTCGAACGCTCCGGCCTCTCCGCGCGCATCGTGCAGCGCGCGGCCGTGCCGTGGGGTCCGGTGCTCCGCTCGCGCAGGGCCTGGCTGGAGAGCCAGGGACTGGCCGAGGCGGGCGGCGTCTGGGAAGAACTGGTGATCATCCGTGCCCGCTGCCCGTGACCCCGCCCCCGGCCCGGCCCCGGACCCGTCCCGGCCGGCGCGCCGGGTGACCGTGGACCCGTACGGCCCGGTGCTCGTCGAGGGCCCGGTGGAGGTCGTGCTGGCGGACGGTACGGTCGCCCGCTCGGACCGCTTCGTGGTCGCCCTGTGCACCTGCCGCCGCAGCCGGACCCCGCCCTGGTGCGACACCAGCCACCGCCCGCGCCGCCGGGACGCGGCGGCGCCGGCCCCCGAAGCCCCGGCCGGGCAGGCCCCCGCGCCCGATGCCCCGGCGCCCGACGACAGGAGTGACCCGTGACCGACCCCGGTCGCCCCGGCCTGGTCCCCGCCCGGGGCGTGCTCTCGCAGGCCCTGCTGGACGCGCTGCGCTCCGGCCGGCTGCCCGTGTGCCCCCCGGCGGCCCTGACCCGCGCCGACCCCTGGGGCGAGGACCTCCAACTCGCCCTCTACCTGCTGTACGAGCTGCACTACCGCGGCCTCGACGGGGTCGACGACGAGCGCGAATGGGACCCCGACCTGCTGCGCCTGCGCCGTGACCTGGAGGGCGTGGTCCTGCACGCCCTGCGGTCCGAGCTCCGGGGCGCGCCCCGCCGGGTCGACGAGGCCTTCGGCCCCCTGCTCACCGAGCCCGTCGCACCGGTCCACAGCATCAGCCACCACCTCGAGGAGGAGGGCGAGCTCTGGCAGCTGCGCGAGTACGCCGCCCTGCGCTCCCTCTACCACCTCAAGGAGGCGGACCCCCACCTGTGGGTGGTGCCGCGCCTGTCCGGCCGCGCGAAGGCCGGCATGGTCGCCGTCGAGTACGACGAGTTCGGCGCGGGCCGCGCCGAAGCCGTCCACTCCCGCCTCTTCGCCGAGCTCATGGCCGACCTCGGCCTCGACCCCGCGTACGGCACGTACCTGGACCACGCCCCGGCGCCCCTGCTCGCCACGGTGAACCTGATGTCCCTGCTCGGGTTGCACCGGGCCCTGCGCGGGGCGCTGGTGGGGCATTTCGCCTGCGTGGAGGTGACCTCCTCACCGGGGTCCCGCCGGATGGTGCGCGCGATGCGGCGCCTGGGCGCGGGCGCGGCCGCGGAGCACTTCTACGCCGAGCACGTCGAGGCCGACGCCGTCCACGAGCAGGTGGTGCGCCGCGAGGTCATCGGCGGGCTGCTCGCCGACGAACCGCGGCTGGAGGCCGACGTGGCCTTCGGGTGCGCGGCGACCGTGCTGCTGGAGGAGCGGCTCGCCGCGCACATCGAGACGGCCTGGGGGCGGGACGCCTCCGCCCTGCGCGTGCCCTTGGCCGCCGGGCTGACGGGCTGATCCGGCAGGCCACGGCTCGCGGCTGACGGGCTGATCCGGCAGGTCACGGCCCTGCGGCGGCTCACAGCTCCCGCAGGGCCGGCAGCAGCTTGGACTCGGCCCACTCCAGGAAGGGCTCCTGGTGGTTCCCGCCGATCTGGACCACGGCGACCTCCGTGAATCCGGCGTCGGTGTAGCCGCGCACGGCTTCGACGACCGCGTCCACATCGTCCCCGCAGGGGATGTCGTCCGTGAGGTCCTCGGGCCGGGTGTGCTGCGTGGCCCCGGCGAACCCGGCCGGTCCGGGCAGCTCCGCGTTGACCTCCCAGCCGCCCGCGGCCCACCGGAACTGGTCGTGGGCCCGTGCCAGGGCGGCGTCGCGGTCGGTGTCGTAGCAGAGGGCGAGCTGCCCGACGCAGGGCTTGCCGGAGCCGCCGTGCGCGGCGAAGGAGTCCACGAGCCCGCGGTTGGGCTCGACGGCCACGAGGAGGTCGCCGTACTGCCCGGCGAGCTCGCAGGAGCGGGGGCCGGATGCGGCGATGCCGATCGGCGGCGGCTGGTCGGGGAGGTCCCAGAGCCGGGCGTTCTCCACGTCGAAGTGGGTGCCGTGGTGGCTTACGGTGCCGCCTTCGAAGAGGGAGCGGACGATGCCCACGGCCTCTTCGAGCATCTCCAGACGGACGTGGGGGGCGGGCCATCCGGCGCCGACGACGTGCTCGTTGAGGTTCTCGCCGGAGCCGAGGCCCAGGCGGAAGCGCCCGCCGGACAGGAGCTGCATGGTGGCGGCCTTCTGTGCCACCACGGCGGGGTGGTAGCGGAAGGTCGGGCAGGTCACGTACGTCATGAGCGGGATCCGGGTGGTGGCCTGCGCGGCGGCGCCCAGGACGCTCCAGGCGTAGGGCGCGTGTCCCTGGGAGTCCAGCCAGGGGAAGTAGTGGTCCGAGATCACGGAGAAGTCGAACCCCGCCCGCTCCGCGCCCACCAGGTGGTCCACGAGGTCCCGGGGTCCGGCCTGCTCGGTCATCATTGTGTATCCGATGTGCACCATGCCCGGCGCCTTGCCGCTGGCGCCGGGCCGAAACCTGCGCCGGGCGCGGCCGCGCCGCCTCAGCCCTCGTCTTCGCCCAGGGCCTTCTTCAGCTCGGCCTTGTTCATGTCCGAGCGGCCGTGGACGCCCCGGCGCCTGGCCTCTTCGTAGAGCTGGTCGTAGGTGGGTCCTTGGGCTCCGCTGTGGGAGCGCAGTCCGCCGCGGCGGGAGGAGGACATGTCCTCCAGGGACGTCCTGCTCGCCGTCTCCGACTCGCCCGCGCGGGCCCGTTCCTTGTTCACGGTGCGGGCCGCGATCTCCTTGGCCCGCTTCTCGCTCTCGCCGCGTTCCTCGGCGCTCTCCTTGATGTGTTCGTACTGGCGTTCCCTCTTGTTGCTCCAGCTGCGCGGCATGGTTCCTCCCGCGGGAAGTCCGAGTGGTCGCACCGCGCCTACCCCTCCGCCGGTCCCCCACGCGCCCCCGGCACCGGGCCCCCGGACTTGGCGGCGGGGGGACTGCACGGGTCGTGCAGGGGTAAGCGGAAACAGTAGGTTCGAGGAGTGGGTCATGACCGTGCTCACGATGGGGGTGGAAGAGGAGTTCCTGCTGGTGGACGGGGTCAGCAGGCGTCCGGCGGAGTGCGCTCCCACGGTGATCGCCGCGGCCGCCGCGGAACTCGGCCCGCAGGTGCAGGCGGAGTTCTTCACCGCCCAGGTGGAGGTGTGCACGGAGCCGGTGGCCGGCACGGAGGCGCTGCGGACCGAGCTGGTCCGGCTGCGGCGCGCGGCCGTCGCGGCGGCCGCGGGGTCCGGCTGTCGGCTGGTGGCGACGGGGACCCCCGTGGTGCCGCCGGCCCGGCCCCTGACC
Organism: Streptomyces sp. NPDC032472; assembly: GCF_040636955.1. Taxonomy (NCBI): domain Bacteria; kingdom Bacillati; phylum Actinomycetota; class Actinomycetes; order Kitasatosporales; family Streptomycetaceae; genus Streptomyces; species Streptomyces sp. NPDC032472. The sequence goes on along the minus strand of NZ_JBEZVK010000037.1, from coordinate 65,758 downwards.
GTGACGGACACGGACCGCTACCGGCGGATGGCCCGGAAGTTCGCCGCGTTCGTCGGCGAGTACGACGGACTGGTCTGCGGCTGCCACGTCCACATCGGCAGCATGGACCGGGCGTGCGCCCTCGCGCTGGCGAACCACATGCGGCCCTGGCTGCCGGTCCTGCAGTCGCTCACCGGCAATTCCCCCTTCTGCCTGGGCCGGGACACCGGCTTCGAGAGCTGGCGGTACAAGACCTTCGCCCGCTGGCCCACCGTCGGCCCGGCGCCCGTGCTGCGGGAGGCCCAGTACGAGGCCCACGTGGGCTCCCTGGTCGAGCACCGGGTCCTGATGGACCGCCGGATGGTGTACTGGTACGCCCGCCCCTCCGAGCACGTGCCCACGCTGGAGATCCGCGTCGCCGACTCCAACGCCGACCTGGACACCGTGGTCCTCGTCGCCGCCCTGGTCCGCGGCCTCGGACAGAGCCTGCGAGCCGAGGGGGCTGAGGACCGGCCGCCGCCGCGGGTGCCGAACCGGCGGCTGCGCTGCGCCCATGAACTCGCCGCCGCCCAGGGCCTCACCGGGTGGGGGCTCGACCCCGTCAGCGGCGAACAGCTGCCCGCCGGCGTGCTGGTGGACCGGCTGGTGTCCCGCGCGGCGCCGGGACTGGAGGCTGCCGGAGACCTCCCGCTGGTCGCCGAACTCCTGGCCCGGCTGCGCCGCAACGGCAGCGGGGCGACCCGGCAGCGGGCCGCCCTGCGCCGCCACGGCCGCCTCGCCGAGGTCGTCGACGCCCTCGCCACGGCCACCGAAGCGGTGTGAGAGCCGGACCGCCGCCCCGGGCACGGAGCTGCCGGGGCGGGGGCCGCAGCGTGCGTGCTACGCCCTGCCGTGGGTGGACCTCACCTCGAAGAGCCTGGGCTGGACGTCGGTGGCGATGGTGGCGGCCTGGTCCATGTGGACGCGGGCCTCGGGGTTGGCGAGCATGGCGCGGTAGTGCTGCTCCGATTCCCACTGCGCGTAGTTGACGACGCGCTCGCCGTCCTGGCTGATGTGGAAGTTGGCGCAGATGAAGCCCGGCTGGTGCTTAATGGTCGCCTCCGTGGCGTGCGCCAGGAGCGCGACGAGCTCCTGCTGCCGCTCGGGCGCGACGGTGAACACGTTGATCAGCGTCGCGACCGGGCGGCTGGAGTCGATGGATGCGGTAACGGTCATAGGGCCATCCCTCCCCTTACCGCGGTCGCGGATACCGGGCATGCCGTGAAATCCCCCGATCCGGTGTCGCCCGCTCGGGCGGAAAAGGTTCCGGATCCCGGGAACTGCCGGGCGGGGCCCGCCGACTACTGGCCCGTGGGGCGACGGCGGCGGCTGCCGGACGCCCGCGGACGACCGGAGGATGCGGATGGGCGGGCTGGACGTGCGGATGCGGGGGGTCGCCTGCCGGCATGGGCGGGTGGAGGCGGTCGCCGACGTGGACCTGGAGATCGCCGCCGGTGAGCGGGTGGCGCTGACCGGGACCAACGGCTCCGGCAAGACCACGCTGCTGCGCGCCGTGCTCGGCCTGCACCGGCCGGTGACGGGTTCGATCCTGGTCGGCGGCCGCGACACCCGCTCCCCGGCGGAGTGGGCCTGGCGGCGCCGCGCGTGCGCCTGGATCCCGCAGAAGCCGGCCGGGGGCCGCTTCCCGCTGCTCGGCGCGGAACTGCTGGCCAGCAGCGCCGCCCCGGCGGACGCCGCCCGGGCCGCGGACCGGCTCGGGGTGGGCGCGCTGACCGGGCGGCCCCTGCACACGCTCTCCGGCGGCCAGCTCCAGCGGATGTACCTGGCCCGGGCCCTGGGCTGCGTCGCCGCGGGGGCCGAGGTGCTGCTGGCCGACGAGCCGACCGCCGCCCTCGACTTCGACGGGCAGGCCGAGGCCGCGGACGTCCTCTCCTCGCTGCCCGTGACCCTGGTGGTGGTGACCCACGACCGGGCGCTCGCGGACCGCTGCGACCGCGTCCTGGAGATGGCCGCGGGCCGGCTGCGGGAGGTCCGGTGAGCCTCGCCACGGGTCCGGTGACCCTCGCCACGGCCGACCTCGGCACGCTGCTCCAGCTGCTGCCCGTACAGCGCGCGGGGGCGGCCCTCCTGCTCGCCGCGATCGGCCTGCCGGTCGTCGGGGTGGTGATCGTCGGGCTCGACATCATGCCGGTGCGGTTCGCGATGATGCACGTCGCCCTGCTCGGCATCGCCGTCGGCCTGCTCACCGGGCTGGACCCGGTGCTGTGCGCGCTGGTCGCCTGCGCCCTGGCCGGGGCGGGCGTGGCCCCCCTCGCCCGTACGCCGGACGGCCTGTCCGGAGCCATGGGCCTGCTGATGAGCCTGGCCATCGCGGCCGCGCTGCTCCTGCTCGCCGTGTCGGGCGTCAACGCCTCGGGGGCCTTCTCCCTGCTGTGGGGGTCGATCCTGTCCGTCGGGACCCCGGACCTCGTCGTGCTCGCAGTGCTCGCCGCCGTCGTACCCGCCCTGTTCGTCCGCAAGCGGCGCGAGATCGGCCTGCTGCTGTACGACCGCGAGCTCGCCCAGTGCTCCGGCGTCCCGGTCCGCGCCCTGACCGCGGCCCTGCTGGTGCTCGTCGCGATCGCGGTCGCCGGGGCCATCAAGCTCACCGGGGCGCTGCTCGTCGACGCCCTGACCCTGCTGCCCGCCCTCGCCGCACGCCGGCTCGGCAGCTCGCTGACCTCGATCACCCTCTGGGCGATCGGCATCGGCCTGACCGTGAACCTGACGGGGTTCCTGCTGGCCCTGTGGCTGGACTGGCCGCCCGGCCCGGTCCTCGTCCTGACGGCGGGGGCGGTCGTCCTCGCCGTCCATTTCACATCCGAACGGAGAACCAGCCCATGGCGCGCACCCGCGTCCGCATCCCTTCCCTCCTCGCACTGAGCGCCGCCGCGGCCTCACTCGCCCTCGCGACCGGCTGCGGCAGCGGTACGGGGTCCTCGGCCGCCGCCGCTCCGGACGCGCCCGCGCAGGCCGGCAAGCCCAGGGTGGTCGTCACCACCACCTGGGAGGGGGCCTTGGCCAAGGCCGCCGGTGCGCGCGACGTCACGGTCATCGTGCCGCAGTCGGTGCACCACGCCCCCGACTACGACCCGAAGCCCTCCGACCTCGCCGCCGTCGCCCAGGCCGACTTCGTGCTCTACGCGCCCTTCGAGCCGTACGCGGCGAAGATCAAGGAGGCCGCCGGCTCCAAGGCCAAGCTTGTCGAGGTGAACCTCGACAACGACCCGGACAAGGTCAAGGCCGAGGTCGACGAGCTGGGCGGGCTCTTCGGCACGGCGGACGCCGCCACGCAGTGGAAGGCCGGCTTCGACAGCGAGTACGCACGGCTGAACCAGGAGCTCAAGGCGGCCTGGCCCGGCGGCACGAGCCCGACCGCGGTCACCCAGGTCTTCACCGCCTGGTCGGCGAAGCTCGCGGGAGCCACCTCGGTCGGCACGTACGGACCCGAGGCCGTCACGCCGGCGCAGCTCGCCGAACTCGCGGCGAAGAAGCCGGCCCTGGTCCTGGACAACGCCCACATGTCGACCGGCACCGTCCTGCCCGACTCCGGGGCCCGGCAGGTCGAGATCGTCAACTACCCGGGCCGGGACCTGGACCTGCTGCCGGTCTACCGCAACGCGGCGGCCGAGCTGAGGAAGGCCATGGGCGCCTCCTGACCGGCGGAAGGGTACGCCGGGGTGAGGGGGCGGGCACGCCGCGCGTGCCCGCCCCCGGTTTCCCGCCTCAGCCGGCGTGGGCGAGGGGCGCCGGTTCCGCGTCCCCGGCCAGCCGGGCCCGCAGCGCCGCCCGGTCGGGTTTGCCGGCCGCCGTCAGCGGGATCTCCGCCACCACGAGGAGCCGTTCGGGGTGCTTGCGCCGCTCCGTGCCCCGCGCCGTCAGGTGCCGGCCGAGGGAGGCGAGCGTGGGTGCCAGCGGGCCCCGCGGCACCACGCAGGCGGCCAGGCGTTCGCCCATCAGCGGGTCGGGGACGCCGACGCAGACCACGTCGCGGACCTGCGGGTGCGAGCCGAGGGCGCGTTCCACCTCGGCGGGGCTGATGTTGGCGCCGCCGCGGATGACGATGTCCTTCAGCCGGCCGACGACGTGCAGGACCCGGTCGGAGTCGAGGTAGCCGAGGTCGCCGGTGCGGACCCAGCCGTCGGCCGTGCGGTAGCGGGCGTCGAGCTCGGGGGCGCCGACGTAGCACAGCGGGGTCATGGGACCGCGCGAGACGATCTCGCCGATCTCGCCGTCCGGCAGGGCCGCGTGGCTGTCGGGATCGGTGATCCGGATCTCCGCGACGCGCGGGTCGGGGTGGCCGGCGACGACTCCGCGGCCGTCGGCGGGCGGAACCGTGTGGGCCAGCCCCGTATGGCAGTTGACGCCGTCGGCGGAGCCGTAGAGGTTCACCACCGGGCAGCCGAACGCCTGCGCCGCCGCGGCCGCGGTCGTCTCGTCGAGCGGCGCGCCGCCGAGGACGAGGGCGGTGGGCGCCGGGAGCGGCTGGTCCGTCGCGTCGAGGCGTTCGAGCATCATGCGGACCATCGTCGGCACGCCCAGGATGTGCGTCGGCGCGTGTTCGCGTACGGCCGCGAGGGCCGCATCGGCGGTGAAGTGGTCGAGCAGGACCAGGGTTCCGCCGTGCCGGGCGAGGGTGACCGCGGTGCCGTTGGAGCCGAAGGCCGAGCCGAGCGGGACCAGGAAGAGGCAGCGCGGCGGCTTCCCGTCGGGAATGAGCGAGGCCAGGAAGTTGCCGCGGCCGCCCGCGAGCGCGTTGTGCGAGTACGCGATCATCTTGGGCTCGGCCTCGGAGCCGGACGAGACGAGGATGCGGGCCGCGCTGTCCGGGTCGGGGCGGGCGGGTACGAAGGCCCGCGGGTCGCAGCGCATCAGCCCGGACCAGGCGACGGTCCCCTGCGGGGCGGTCCCGGGGCCCGCGGCGACGACGTGGCGCAGGGAGGGGACGGACCGCAGGAGCGCCTGCAGTGCGGCGGCGGGCCGCTCGCCGCGGTGCTCGACCGCAGCGATCACGGCGACGGCTTCGGCGCGGCGCAGCAGGGATTCGGCTTCGGGGGCGCTGCGGCCGACGGGGAAGGGGAGGGTGACGGCGCCGAGGGCGGCCAGGGCCAGGTCGGCGATGACGGCGCTCCGGTTGCCGGGGAGTTGGACGCCGACCACGTCGCCCGGGCGGATGCCGAGCTCTGCGAGGCCGGTGGCCAGGGCGCGCACCTTGCGGTCCAGGGCGGTGTAGCAGAGCGCGCCCTTGGCGTCGAGGACGGCGGTCCGGTGCAGGTCGGCGATCTGGCGGGCCCGGAAGAGGCTGTAGAGGTCGAGGTCGGGGCAGGTCCCGTCGGCCGCCCAGGAGCGGCGCAGTTCGGCGGGCAGCAGGTCGTGCAGGGCTACGGTCACACGAGGCTCCAGGGGTCGGGAACGGCGGGCGCACCGTGCGCGTCGCGGCTGATCGAGCCGGCGAAGCGCGGGTCGTGGTGCAGGTCGGACAGGTCGGTGGTGACCGCGGTCGCGGCGAGGCCGAGCCCCTCCAGCCGGGCCAGGGCCTCGGCGGTGGGGAGTGCGGCGAGGGCGCGGCCGGCCGCGGCCGCGGCCGCGGCGCTCGCGTCCGCGGGGGCGATCCAGCCGTCGGCGGTCGGCAGCGGCCGGCGGAAGCCGGCCGGACGGCGGGGCTGCTCCCCGCGCGCGGCCCGCGCCAGGGCGGGAGCGGTGAGGGTGTCGGCCGCCCCGAGGAGGGAGGAGTCCACGCGGACGCCGTGGCCGGTCCGCTCCCTCAGCAGCAGCCCGGCGAGGACGGCTTCGGCCCCGTGCAACCCGCCGAGGACGTCCAGGAGGGTCATCAGGGAGGGGGCCGGGGGCTCGCCCTCGGGGCGGACGGCCTCTCCGACGCCGGTGCGGGCCTGGACCATGAAGTCGGTGCCCATGGGGGCGCCGCCCAGCCGGTCGGCCCAGCCGCTGGTGTACGCGTACACCAGGGCGGGGTTGGCCCGGGCGAGGTCCTCGGCGTCGAGGCGCAGTTCGGCGGCCTTGCCCGGCGCCCAGTTGTGCAGGAAGACGTCGGCCTGCGCCGCCATGTCCCGCAGCCGGCGGCGGTCCGCCCCGGACTTGATGTCGATCTCCACGGCCTTCTTGCCCCGGTTGAGGGCGAGCCAGCGGGCGGAGACGCCGGAGCAGGCCGGGGGCATGCCGCGCAGCGGGTCCCCGCCCGGCGGCTCGATCCGTACGATCTCGGCGCCCAGCAGGCCCAGCAGGTGTGCGGCCAGCGGCGCCTGGATGCGGCGGCCCGCCTCGAGCACGGTCAGGCCGGCCAGCGGTCTTGGGGGAGTCGGTATGGGTGTGACGGGCGCCGGGGCGGCCCCGGTCGCCGGGACGGAGGCGGTATCGAGCGGCCGCAGGGACCACGGGGCCGCGCCGTCGGCCTCCGCGAGCCGCTCGGCGAGGGTGTGCAGGACGCACACCTCGGCTCCCGCGAGCGCCGCGGCCTGCCGGATCCGGGCCAGGGGGTGCGCCCGGGTGGCGGTGTGGAGGGCAGGCGGGAAGGGGGCGCAGGCGGTGGCGTAGCGGAACTGGAAGGGCCGCCAGCCCGCCCGCATCGCGTCGGCGGACGCGTCCAGGGCGCGCCAGAACGCGGCCCAGGCGCCCGGGTCGAGCGTCTCCAGCTCGAAGAGGACCCCCTCGGCCGAGGTGAAGGGCGGCCCGCCGGGGGCGAGTTCGGCCGCCTCGCCCTCGTCGGCTCCGGCGGCGGCCAGGTACTGGGACACGGCGAGCAGACCGGCCCGGTCCGCGCCGGTGGTGACCCGGGTGGTGGCGGCGCCGCGCGCCTGCCCGACCAGCCCGGCGAGCAGGCCCTGCACGGCCAGGACGGCGGTGGCCGTCGCCGCGTAGTCGGCGGCCAGGCCGCGCGGGCTGCCGTCGCGCCGGCCGTGTACGGCCATCACGCCGGTGGCGGCCTGGACGGTGGCCTCGTCGACGAGACCGCTGCCGGAGCCGCCCCAGGTGACGGTCGCGCGGACGGGCTCGAAGCCCGCGCCGGTGAGGGTGACGGGGCCTTCGGGATCCGGCTGCGCTGCCGGATCCTCCTGGGCGCCGAGCAGCCGCAGGCGGTCGGCGACGAGACCCGCGAGCTGCGGGGGCCCCGCGGGGTCGGGGCGCGGTGCCCCACAGCGCAGGGTGTCGAGCGGCCGGACCGTCTGCGTGGTTGCCGGGGACGCCATGCCTCTCCTCTCCCGGCGCGGCGATGGCCGTCGCCGAGGTCGTACGGAAACGCGGGAACGCGTATGCGGGAACCCGGGAGCCTCCGCGCCCGACCAGTTCCACGGACAGACAGTCGGACAGGCGTTCCCAGGAGTTCCCGGGGACGCCCATTTCAGCCTCGCCGGCGTTCGAGGCATCGCGGGGCCTGGGACGGATTTCCGGGGTTCCCGGCTCTTCCGGGCACACCGAGCTCCGCCCGGACGCGCGCCTCACACGCCGGCGACCCCGGAGACCCTCGGGCACAGGGAGGAACGCAGTGACGGTGGCGAAGTCGGCGGAGTCGGCGGAGTTGAGGGACCGGGTCGAGCGGTTCGTCCGGACGCGGGTGGTCCGGTACGAGCCGGTGCTCGACTCCGGCGGCCCGGCAGCCGCGGCCGCCCTGGCCGAACTACGCGACCAGGCTCGGGAGGAGGGGCTGTGGGCCCTGCCGCTTCCGGCCGAACTCGATGGCGGGGGGCTGCCGTTCGCCGCGTACGCGGAGCTGGCGGAGGCCGAGGGCGCCAGCGACCACGGGCCCGCCGCACTGGGCTCGGCCCCGTACCTCGACGTCACGATGCTGGCGCGGCACGCCACGGACCGCGTACGCGAGGAGTACCTGGCGCCGCTGGTCGCCGGCACGATGCGCACCTGCTACGCGATGACCGAGCCCGACACCCCCGGAACCGACCCCCTCTCGACCGGCACCCGGGCCGAGCGCCTGGCGGACGGCAGCTGGCGGATCACCGGCCGGAAGTGGTTCACCTCCGGTGCGGCCGCCGCCGACCTGGTGACGGTGCTGGCCCGCACCGGCGGCCGGCCCGGCGACCGCGAGGGGCTCTCCCTGTTCCTCGTCCCCACCGGTTCCCCCGGCTTCCGGATCGTCCGCGAGCTCCCGGTCCTGGGTGCGGCGGGCCAGTACGAGATCGAGCTCGACCGGGTCGGCGTGCCCGGCGACCACCTGATCGGCGCCCCCGGGGAGGCCCTGGCCATCGCGGGCGAACGGCTGGCCCTGGGCCGCACCCTGCGCTGCCTGCGCTGGCTCGGCCAGGCCCGGCGCGCCTTCGACCTGATGTGCGAGCGGGCCGCGGAGCGCCGCGGCTCCCGCGGCCCGCTCGCCGAGCACCAGCTCGTCCAGCAGCACGTCTTCGAGGCCCTGCTCGCCCTGCGCACCACCCGCCCCCTGGTCCACGAGGCGGTGGCGCTGATCGCCGCCGGACAGGACGCCCGTACCGAGGTGGGGCTCGCCAAGGTGGCCGCCGCGCGCATGCTGCAACAGGTCACCGACTCGGCCATCCAGGTCCACGGCGCGGCCGGACTCGGCCCGGACACCCCGCTGCCCGGCCTGTTCCGCGGCGGGCGGGCCGCCCGCATCCTGGACGGCCCCGACGAGCTGCACATCACCTCCGTCGCCCGGCGGGTCCTGCGCGGCTACGAGCCGGGGGTCCGGCCGCCCGCTACACGCGGGTGAGGTCGACGAGTCCGGTCAGCGAGGCCAGCCCGAGGGCCAGGAAGAAGTCGCCCCAGATCAGCTCGTGCCGCACGGCCAGGCCCTTGTCGGCGTCGTAGCAGCCGTCCAGCAGCATGCCTGCCGGGCGGCGGTCGCCGGGGGCGGTGAGATGGGCCCCGGCCAGCCGGCTCAGGACCGCAACACCGCGGCGGGAGCAGGCCGTCGACCATGCTGCGGGCACCCGGGCGAGCTTCAGCAGGGCCACTGCGGAGATCGCGGCGGCCGAGGAGTCGAGGGGGCCGTCCGGGTCGTGGGCTCCGGCCGGCGGAACCAGGCGCGCCCCGCTCAACACGCCGTGCTGCGCCAAGAGTTGTCCGGCGGCGTCCAGGAGCCGCCGACGCCCGTGTGCGGCGACCCGCGGGTCCAGGAGGGCGTCCGCGACCGCGAGGAGCAGCCAGGCGGAGCCGCGGCTCCATCCGGGCCGCGGCTCCTCGCACGGCTGCCAGCTTCCGTCCCAGCCGTCGAACCGCCAGGCGGGCGGCTGCACTTGGGCGGGCGATCCCAGGCAGAGGTCGAGGTGCCGGTGCAGATGTGCGGCCGCGGCGGCCGCCCCGGCCGGGCCGGCCGCGGCCAGGAGGGGCACCGTCCCGGGTACGCCGTCCACGCGGGCCAGCAAGCGGGGCCCGCCGAAGGCGTCGCCCCAGGGGACGGTCCCGGTCGCGGGGTCGTGGGCCGCGAGGCAGGCCTTGGCCGCGTGCGCCCGCAGTGCGGCGGCTTCGCCGTCGTCCTCGGCGAGAGCGGTCGCGTACCAGAGGATCAGGCCGCGGGTCGCGGTGTCGGCCTCCGACCAGGGTGCGAGGCGGGCCGTGCACGCGGCGGCGGCGCGCCGGTCGGCCGCGTCCCCGGTGTGGCGGGCGCGCAGCCACAGCAGTCCGGCCCAGAAGCCGCCGGCCCAGGAGCCGCGGCCGGTCGTCGTCCACGTCCCGTCCGCGGGATCGGCGTACAGCGGGAAGCGGGAGCCCACCTGCGCCGCGGTCACCGCGGCCCGTTCCAGCACGGCCGCCAGGGCGCGGCCGGCCCGGTCGCCGCGGCTCACGCGCCCGCCTCCCCCTGCTCGGGACGGCTCCGCCGGTCCCGCCGGGCCCATAGGAACGCGACCGCCGCCGCCACGGCGAACTCCACCGCCACCAGCAGCCACCCCGCCCCGTACCGGCCGTGCCCGGCCAACAGCCCGAACGCGGGCGGCCCCACGGCGAATCCGGCGAAGAACCCTGCCGCGACCAGCGCCGAATCCTGCCCGGCCCGCCCCGGCGCGGCCCGCTGCAGGACCAGCACCATGGACACGGCGTTGCCGGACACGGCGAAAACGCCCACCGCCACGGCCCCCGCCCACACCAGGGGCCCCGCCTGCTGTGCCGTTCCCAGCAGGGCGGCCGCCCCCACGGCCCCGCAGGCGAGCCGCGCCGGGAGCCGTTCGGCGCGCCCCGGCCGGGCCGCCCTGGACCAGCCCACCCGGCCGGCGACCCCCGCCACGCCGAGGACCGCCACGAGTGCGCCGGCCGCGCTCGGGCCCAGGCCCAGCCGCTGCACGCCGTAGAGGGCCAAGTAGGTGTTGACCGAGGCGATCCCGGCGCCGAGGAAGAGCGAGAAGGCGGCCAGCCAGGCCACCATGCCCCGCGGCACGAGCACCGTCCGGGAGGGGGGCGGGGCCGGCGGCGCATCGGCCGGCAGGGACCGCAGCGCCCAGAGGGCCGCGAGCAGCGCACCGCCGGAGGCCGTCCACACCGCGGCCCGCCACCCCGCGGCGCCCGCCAGGGCGGTGAGCGGCAGCCCGGCCGCGAAGGCTCCGAGCTGCACCCCGGACTGCTTCAGGCCGGTCACCGCGCCGCGCCGGGCGGGCGGTACGGCGGCCAGGACCGCCTTGTTGGTGGCGGGGTTGGCCAGGGCCTGCGGTACGCCGCCCAGTGCGACCGCGCCGAGCAGCAGGGCGGCGCCGGGTGCAGCCGCGATGAGGGCGAGGGCGGCCGCGGAGACGAGCAGCAGCAGGACCAGGGAGCGCCGCGGTCCGATCCGGTCCACGATCCGGCCGCCCGCCGGGGACAGTACGGCGGCCACGGCGAAACCGGTCGTGGTGGTCAGCCCCAGCACCGCCGGTGAGACGCCCGGGTCGGCCACCAGCCGCGGGCCCAGCGCCCCCAGCAGGAACAGCTGCAGCATCGAGAAGGCCATGGCGCAGGTGAGGAGCGCGGTCAGCCACCGGTCCGACCGGTCCGCCGAACGGGGTGGCGCCGCCGTCAACTGTGCTGTCACAGAGGTCTCCCTTCCCGGAAGGTGCACAACCCGCCCGTCTGGGGAGTCAGTCGGACGGCCGGGCCCTCCGGTTCCCGCCTTCGAGCTGTGTCGTGCACCACATCGCGGGGCAGGCCCGTCACGCCAAGTTCTCCCTCTGCGACGGGACATGAGGACTTGTCATGAAGTGCGCACCCCCCTGCCCGGCACGGAGACCCGGTGCGAAGATGAACGCGCCATGAAGCCAGGCCACTGTTCCCGAGCCGCACGGGCTGCGATGTTCGCAGTCGTCTGTGTGCTGCTCGCGGCCACCGGCCACCTCCTCATGTCGGGCACGCCCGTGCCCTGGTGGGCGCTGCCCCCGGCCTGGGCCGGGACCGCGGCAGCGGCCTGGGCGCTGGCGGGCCGCGAACGCGGACTGCTCGCCGTCACCACCGCGACGGTGGCCGTACAGGCCGTGCTCCACGGCGTGTTCTCCCTGGTCCAGTCACTGCTCCACCCGTCCCTGCCGGCCGGGACCTCCTTCGCCGGGCAGTGGGCCGCGTACCTCACGTGTGGCGAGGGCCCGGGAGCCGGGATGTCCGGCGGCGAGGCCCTGAGGATCCTCGACGGGGCATGGCTCGGCCCGCTCGCGCACCGGCTGCCGCCCGGCACCGCCACGGCGGGCGCCCACGCCCCCCACGCCCTGCCCGACATGGCCTCCATGGCCTCCACCTCCATGCCGTCCGGCCACGACATGGCCGGCATGGCCGACGCGGCGGGCATGGCCGCGATGGCGGGCCCGGCCGGCATGGCGGGCCCGACCGGTATGACGGGGGCCATGGCCGGCATGTCCCCGACGGGGATGCTGGCCGCGCACCTGCTCGCCGCCGTGCTGTGCGGGCTCTGGCTCGCCTACGCGGAGCAGGCCGCCTTCGCTGCCCTGCGCGCCCTCGCCGGACGGCTCTGGGCGCCCCTGCGCGTCCTGTTCGGGCTCCTCGCGCCGACACCGCACCGCCCCCGCGTCCACGTCCGCCGGACCCGCCGCGACCGGACGCTGCGGACGTTCCTCCTCGTCCACGCCCTCACCTCACGGGGTCCGCCGACGGGAACCGCTGTCCTGTGACAGCCGGCTCCCCGAGCGCACGCTGACGGCTCCGCTCCGTCGCGCCTCGGGCATCGGCCATGCCCTCCGGCAGGCCGTACCCCCTTCACCGGCCCCGCCGTGCGCGGGCCCGGAACTCCTTTTGCCCGTAAGGACCTTGTGGCGATGACTCCTGCCCTGCCCACCCAGCTCCGTCCTGCCGGCCGCACGCCGTCGTCCCGGCACACCCCGGACTCCGACGCGGACGTGACCCGGCTGGCCCTCGAAGCCCGCGACGGCGACCCCGCCAAGGCCGACCGCTTCGTACGCGCCCTCCACCGCGACGTGTGGCGCTACGTGGCCTACCTCAGCGCCGACCCGCAGGCCGCCGACGACCTCACCCAGGACGTCTTCCTGCGCGCGCTGGCCGCCCTCCCCCGCTTCGAGGGCCGCTCCTCGGCCCGGACCTGGCTGCTGTCGATCGCCCGCCGCACCGTGGTGGACAGCCTCCGCCACGCCGCCGCCCGTCCCCGCCTGTCGAGCCGGCACGACTGGCAGACGGCGGCGGAGCAGAGCCAGCCGTACGGCGTCCCCGGCTTCGAGGACGGCATCGCCCTGGCGGAACTCCTGGCCGGCATACCGGCCGAACGGCGCGAGGCGTTCGTCCTCACGCAGTTGCTGGGCCTGAACTACGCGGAGGCGGCGACCGCGGCCGGCTGCCCGGTGGGCACCGTCCGCTCCCGCGTGGCCCGGGCCCGCCTCGCGCTCGTGGCCGTCCTGACGGCCCCGGAGCCGGATCCGGACCCGGCCGCCGAGCCCGGCACCCGTACCCCGCCCCGGCAGGGCCGGACCGCCGGCAGAGCGACCCGCACCTCCCGCGGGCACCGCCTCGCGGCGACACCGGCCTGACCCGGTGCGAACGCAGGGGCGGCGGTGCCGGGCCGCGCCGCCGCTCCGCCCCGTGGGATGATCCGTTCCGTCTGCGCGGGGCGGACGGCTGGGGCAACAGGGGGCTGGCGAAGGTGTGGGACCGGCTGCGGTATTGGTTCGACGCCACCATGGACCGTGGCGTCTCCGCGCTCATGGCGTGGCTGGCCCTCGCCTCGGTCTCCCTCATCACGGTGATCACCGCTCTGGTGGTGCTGCTCACCGAGGAGGACACCGAGGCCAACGGCGGCTGGGCCGGCGTGGCCTGGATGAGCATGCTGCGCACGCTCGACCCCGGCACGATGGGCGGCGACACCGGCGGTCCGGTGTTCCTCGCGCTGATGCTGGCCGCCACCCTCGGCGGGATCTTCATCGTCAGCGCGCTCATCGGCGTGCTGACCACCGGGCTCGACGCCAGGATCCAGCGGCTGCGCAAGGGCCGTTCACGCATCATCGAACGCGGCCACACCATCCTGCTCGGCTGGTCCGAGCAGGTCTTCACGGTGGTCGCCGAGCTGGTCGAGGCCAACCAGAGCGAGCGCAGGTCCTGCGTGGTGATCCTCGCCGACCGCGACAAGGTCGACATGGAGGAGCAGATCCGCCTGCGCGTCCCCGACACCGGTCACACCCGCATCATCTGCCGCTCCGGCAACCCCCTCAAGCGGGACGACCTGGAGCTGGTGAGCCCCGACACCGCCAAGGCCATCATGGTGCTGCCGCCGGTGGGCGACGACCGCGACACCAACGTCATCAAGACGCTGCTCCTGCTGAACAACCGGGCCTGGAGCGGCACCCGGCCCCACGTCGTCGCCGCCGTACAGGACTCCGACAACCTGGCGGTGGCGCGGCTCGCGGCCGGCGAGACCGGCCTGGTCATCGACGCCGACGACTTCGCCGTACGGCTCGTCGTGCAGTCGCACCGGCAGACCGGCCTGTCCACCGTGTGCGACGAACTGCTCAGCTTCTTCGGCAACGAGATCTACATACGCCGCGAGCCGGCGCTGGCCGGATGCACGTACGGCGAGGCCCTCGGCCGCTACGAACTCGGCGTCCCCATCGGGGTGCAGGGTCCGGGCGGCCGGACGCTGGTCAACCCCGCGATGGACACCCGGATCGGCCCCGACGACAGCATGATCGTGATCGCGGAGGACGACCTCCTCATCAAGCTGGCCGACGACACGCCCGCCGTCGTGGACGCGGCGGTGGTCTCCACACCGAGCCGGCGGGCGGTCCCCGACCGGACCCTGATGATCGGCTGGAACTCCCGCGCGCCGAAGATCATCAGGCTGCTGGACCAGCTCGTCAGGCCCGGCTCGGTCATCGACGTCGCCGCGCCCCGGCGCCCGGACGAGGCCCTGGAGACCGGACGCGACAACCTCACGGTGGGGTACAAGTCCTGCGACCCGACCGTCCGGCGGTCGCTGGAGGCGCTGGACCTCGGCACGTACCAGCACATCATCGTCCTCTCGGACGAGAGCATCGACCCGGACCTCGCCGACGACCGGACCCTGGTGACGCTCCTGCACCTGCGCGACATCGAGGTCCGCCTCGGCGACCCGTACTCGATCGTCACGGAGATGAACGACGACAGCAACCGGGAGGTGGCCCAGGTCACCAAGGCCGACGACTTCATCGTCAGCACCAAGCTGATCTGCCTGCTGCTGACCCAACTGGCCGAGAACGGCGACCTGCACGCGGTCCTGGCCGACCTCTTCGACCCCGCCGGGTCCGAGATCTACCTCAAGCCCGCGGGCGACTACCTGCGTACGGGGACCGAGGCGAACTTCGCCACCGTCGTGGAGGCCGCCCGGCGCCGGGGCGAGACCGCGATCGGCTACCGGATCGCCGGCCACGGCGACAGGGCCCCGCGCTACGGGGTCCGCCTGAACCCGTCCAGGATCCTGCCCCTGACCCTGGACGAAGCCGACCACGTCATCGTCCTGGCCGAGAACTGACCCCGGCCGCGACCGGCGGGCGGCGGGCGGCGGGAAGGGTTGGATTCGGGATCCCGACCGGTCCGGCGGTCTGCCACGTCGTCTTACCGCGGCCATGTCCGTCGCCGACGTTCCGCGGCCGATGTGACGAAGGCGACCCTCCGAAGCGCGGATCTTGACGTTTTCCTGACGCCCTCGCCGCGGCTCGTGCGATCCGGGCTGCTTACGCTGGCTCGGCCGTACGAGAACGGCCGGATTTCCCCCATCAGCGAGCAGCCCAGGAGCACCCATGGCCACCACGACCGACACGCGGAGCGGCAGGCTCCGTGCGTGGATGCTGGAAGGGCTGTCCGACATGGGCAAGGGCCAGCCGTCCCGGCCGAAGGAAGCGGAGCCCGCAACCGGCCACGAGGGCCAGCCCTGGTACCGGGTGATGTGCCTGACCGGTGTGGACTACTTCTCGACCCTCGGCTACCAGCCCGGTATCGCCGCGCTGGCCGCGGGGCTGCTCTCCCCCATCGCCACGGTCGTGCTCGTGATCGTGACGCTGGCGGGTGCGCTGCCCGTGTACCGCCGGGTGGCGCAGGAGAGCCCGCACGGCGAGGGTTCGATCGCCATGCTCTCGCGGCTGCTCTCCTTCTGGAAGGGCAAGCTCTTCGTCCTCACCCTGCTGGGCTTCGCCGCGACCGACTTCCTGATCACCATCACGCTGTCGGCCGCCGACGCCTCGACCCACCTGGTGGAGAACCCGCACCTGGAGTCGGCCCTGCACGACAAACAGGTGTTGATCACCCTCATCCTGGTCGCGCTGCTCGGCGCGGTGTTCCTGAAGGGCTTCCTGGAGGCGATCGGCGTCGCCGTGGCGCTCGTCGGGATCTACCTCGGGCTGAACGTGGTCGTCGTGGTCAACGGCCTGTGGCACGTGATAACCGCCGGACACGTCGTCACCGACTGGACGGCCGCCCTGACCGCCGAGCACGGCAACGTGTTCGTCATGATCGGGGTCGCGCTGCTCGTCTTCCCCAAGCTGGCGCTCGGCCTGTCCGGTTTCGAGACGGGCGTGGCGGTGATGCCGCACGTGAAGGGCGACCCGGGGGACGGCGAGACCAACCCCGCCGGCCGGATCCGGGACACCAGGAAGCTCCTGACCACGGCCGCGCTGATCATGAGCGTGTTCCTGATCTCCACGAGCTTCATCACCACCGTCCTCATCCCGCACCAGGAGTTCGAGTCCGGCGGCAAGGCCAACGGCCGCGCGCTCGCGTACCTGGCCCACGAATACCTCGGCAACGCCTTCGGCACCGTCTACGACGTCTCGACCATCTGCATCCTGTGGTTCGCCGGCGCCTCCGCCATGGCCGGGCTGCTCAACCTGATGCCGCGCTACCTCCCCAAGTACGGCATGGCCCCGCACTGGGCCCGCGCCGTACGCCCCATGGTCATCGTCTTCACCCTTGTCGCCTTCCTGGTGACGTGGCTCTTCGACGCCGACGTCGACGCCCAGGGCGGCGCGTACGCCACCGGTGTCCTCGTGCTCATCTGCTCCGCCGCGATCGCCGTGACCATCTCGGCCCGCAAGGCCGGGCAGCGCGGCTGGACGGTCGGGTTCGGCGTCATCTCCGCCGTCTTCCTCTACACCACCGTGGTCAACGTGATCGAGCGCCCGGACGGCGTGAAGATCGGCGCCTGCTTCATCGCCGGCATCATCCTCGTCTCGCTCCTCTCGCGCCTCGGCCGCGCCTTCGAGCTGCGCGTCACGCACGTCGAGCTCGACGACATGGCCGAGCGGTTCGTCCAGGACATCGCACGCCGCACGCCCCGGTTCATCGCCAACGAGCCGGACCAGCGGGACGTGGCCGAGTACCGCGAGAAGAGCGAGCAGATCCGCGCCGACAACGACATCCCCTCGACGGAGGACTTCGTCTTCGTCGAGGTGACGGTCACGGACCCGTCCGAGTTCGAGGCCGGGCTGACCGTCCGCGGCGAGGTCCTCCACGACCGCTTCCGCGTCCTCACCGTGGAGAGCTCCTCGGTCCCCAACGCCCTGGCCGCCCTCCTCCTGCACGCCCGCGACCTCACGGGCGTCCGCCCGCACATCTACTTCGAGTGGACCGAGGGCAACCCGTTCGCCAACTTCCTCCGCTTCTTCCTCTTCGGCCAGGGCGAGATCGCCCCGGTCACCCGCGAGGTCCTGCGCGAGGCCGAACCCGACCGCGACCGCCGCCCCCGCGTCCACGTCGGCTGACCCGCCCGCCGCGGTCGTGGCCACCGAGGTACCTCACCGAGGCCCGGCCGCCTTCTTCAGCAGGGCGACCGGCTGGTCGACCGAAGTCGACAGGGTCTTCATCCCGTACGGTTCCTGCTGGGCATCGCTGAGACGCTCCTGGCTGTCGGCGTCGCGTGCGATGTGCACCTCCATGTACGGGGTGGCGCCGTTCTCCTTGGGGATCACCCACCACATCGCCGCCCAGTCGGGGGCCTGGGTGATGCGCATGATCGCGCTGCTGCGGTAGATCCGCGCCCGGTAGCGGAAGAACTCGTCGCCCGGCTCGGCCAGCCAGCCGGGCGGGTCCAGCCGGTGCTCATGGGCATCCGATTCGGTGTTCCAGGAGTACTCCGCGGAGTCGCGGTAGCTGTTGGCCAGCTTCCCCCGGTCGGCGCGGATGAACGAGATGATGGCGTAGATCTCGACCCGTCCGTCCGCCGGCCCCTTCGCCGGGACCTCGACGACCACGTCCCTGGAGAAGTCGTCTCCCGGGTCGAGCCGGTCCCCCGGGCCGCTGATCCTTCCTGCCGCCAGCACCCTGGACGCGCCCGTGGAACGCTCGTGGCGGTAGCTGTCCCAGCCGTTCCCCAGCTCGCTCTCCCAGGCACCGAAGTCGGTTCCCGTCGCGGTGTACGCCGACGGCCACAAGGTGGCCGACCACAAGGTCCCCACGACGTGGATGCTGGCCGGCCCGTCGTTCCTGAACGTGAGCCGGACCGGCACGTAGAGGGAGGTGTGCGCGGCGTTCGGCGAGGGCTTGCCGAACGTGGCCCCGAACGGGACCTTCGGAGGGGCGACGTACGGGCTGTACATCGAGGAGTACGCCAGGCTGGCCGCACCCACCAGGCCCGACAGGGCCACCCCGAGCGCGAAGCGCCGCGGGTGCGGGACACCCCGCCAAGCCTTCTGGCGCGTCAGTGCCCATCCCGCCCAGCAGCACCACGTTGCCAGGGCGGCCCACAACCACAACCAGCCTCGCCGGTACCCGCCCTCCCATTGCAGGACGAGCAGCATCAGGCTCGTCACCGCCGCGACGACGACGCCCAGGACCACGGCCGGCCCGGAATACCGCATGCGCCGCTTGCCCCAGAAGTCCACCACGGCGGCGGCCGCGGCGACCTCCAGCAGCGCACCCGTCAGGAACACCGCTCCCATGACCCGGCCGCCGAACGTCAGCGCCCCCATCACGTCCCACAGTCCGACCCGGGACAACACCGCCGCGGACACCAGCAGCCCGACGGCCATGAAGCAGCCGCCCGTCCGCCGCACCCACGCCTTGTCGGGCCACAGACCGGGATCCGCCCGCCACCGCACCAAGCCGGGGTTGCCGAGATCGACCTCCGGCCCCACGCCCGCCCGCCGCAGCACCCTGCGCAGGTCCCGCAGCGACCAGGCCCACCCCACAACCTGCCCCGCCAGGCTGACCTCGCGCAGCCCGCGCCCGTCCGGAGCATGCACGATCACCTGTGGCTGGCTGCTCATGCCGACAGCATCGGCCAAACGTCCTGCCGCCCCCGCGAAGGCACGCCGCCGCCCGGACCATCCGTGGGGCCGCGGCCTCACGCCTCGGGCGGTGCCTCGCTCTCGCGGCGCTGCCGCCGACGGTAATTGCGCATGGATACCTGGGAGCCGCAGCCGGTACTGCAGTAGAGCCCTGCCCCGTTGCGGGTGCGGTCGAAGAAGCCGAAATGGCACGGGGGGTTGCGGCACGCCTTGATGCGCGCCCAGTCGCCGGTCTGCGCGACGGTCGTCACCGCGGCCAGCACGGTCCCGAACACACGCGGCACCCCTGCCTGCGGAGACGCCAGCTCGACACCACCGGCTGTGACCACCGTCGCCAGCGGGTAGAGCGCACCTGCGCGCCGCAGGTGTTGCTCGGCGTGCCGGAGCGGCTCGCCCAGGCTCTCCTCGTCGCCCGAGTGCGCCAGCAGCAGGGTCACCAGGGCGTCACGCAGCTCGCGTGCGGCCGCGGCATCGGCATCGGTCGCCACGGCCTCACCGCCGAACTCGTCGTGCTCCGCGAGCCACGCCGCGAACGAGTGCCCGTCCCCGAACAGCTCCCGCCGACCGGCCCCGTCCGCGCGCGTGTTCACGAACGCGAGCACGGTCTCCGCCACGGGCACGACGGCGCGGGGGCTGGGCTTCGCAGATCCGGCTGCAGCACTGCTCATCACGCCATCCTACATCAGCAAGATGAGCCACTAAGCCGCCTAACAGCCAACGCACAACACCAGACCGCTTGACTAGTTATGAGCTAACAACCTACGGTCGCAACATGAACGGAACATCAGACCAGCAGACCAGTCCCCGCACGTGGCTCATCACCGGCGCGACCTCCGGCATCGGCCGCGAACTGGCGCTCCAGGCCCTGGAGAACGGCGATGCCGTCTCGGCGATCGCCCGCGACACCGCTCCCCTGGACGAACTGACCGAAGCGCACGGCGACCGCCTGCTCCTCGTCCGGGCGGACGTGCGCGACGAGCAGGCCGTCCGGGAGGCGGTGGAGCGCACGCTCTCTCGGTTCGGCCGCATCGACGTGGTGGCCAACAACGCCGGCTACGGACTCTTCGGAGCCGTCGAGGAAGCCTCCGACGCGCAAGTCCGCGCCGTGTTCGACACCAACGTCTTCGGAGTGCTCAACGTGCTCCGCGCGACGCTGCCGGTACTCCGCGCCCAGCGATCCGGGCACATCCTCCAGGGCTCGTCGGTCTACGGGCAGTCCGCCCACCCGGGGGTGGGGCTGCTGGCCGCGACCAAGTACGCGGTCGAGGGACTGTCGGACGCACTGGCGGCCGAGCTCGCACCGCTCGGCATCAAGGTCACGGTCATCCAGCCCGGAATGACCGCCACCCCCTTCCTGTCCAACCTCGACGTCGCCGCCCGCCTCGACGACTACGACCAGACCGTCCGCGAGGTCCAGAAGGGCATCGGAGAACTCCCCGCATCCGCGTTCTCCTCCGCAGCCCGGATCGCCGAAGGCATCCGAACCGCGGTCGACAGCCCCAACCCCCCGCTGCGCCTGGCCCTCGGCACCTCCAGCGCCACCGACATGCGCACCGCCCTGGAGGCCCGCACCGCAGACCTGGACAACTGGAACCGCGTGACCGCCGCCGTCGACAGGTGACCCCAAGTCCCGCAGGGGGCCTCGCCACTGCCAACCGAGGCCCCCGTTCGCCGGGTCCTGCAACGCGTTGACGGCAAGGCCCTCGACACGGCGATCAACTCCCGGCCCGCGACCCGCGACCCCGACCGAACGGCACCCGGCCAGGATGCGGCGCGGCTGCGACCGCCATGCCTTCGGACACGCGAGAGGGGTTCGCAGTCGTCGCGATCGACGCCCCGCACCACGGTGGCCGACCCCGGGGGGGGCACGGGGACGTACCGGCGTTCGAGGTGGATCACTCGCTCCGTGTCTTCGCCCGGCACGTGCGCTGACCGGCCGGACTGCCGGGCCGCCGGTCAGCCTTCCGGCCCGGCAGTCCGGACCACTGCCGGGGCGGCGGCTCCGCCGGCCCGGCGGGCGGCGTCAACTGCTCGCTCCCGTGACCCCGGAGACGGTAGTGACTCGGGAAGGCGGGTCTGCGACCAGCGTGGGCGTGCACGGTCGGCGTGGGCAGGAGAGGCAGGACGCGCTGGCCGACCTCCGGCAGCTGATCGCGAACAGCGGCATCGAGACCACCCTGACCGGCGAGCTGCCGCCGGGCATCAGCACGACCGCCCCACCCCCCAGGGCGGGTACGGGGCCGGGCTACGGGCCCCCACCCGGCCTTCCTGAGCGCGGGCCGCAGCACGCGCCGGCCACGCCCACGCACGCCAGGAAGAGCACCCGGGTCCCGATCCCGGCCCGAGGCACGGGCTTTGGCCGCACAGCTGTGCGGACGTTAGGGTCTGACGCCTTGATGAGAAAGGTGGGCAATGGGGCACATGGATGCGGACCACGCGCGGCTGGTCGTCGCGGCGCAGGCCGGGGACGACCGGGCGCGCGAAGAGCTGATCGCCGCCTACCTGCCCTTGATCTACAACATCGTCCGACGAGCGGTGAGCGGACACGACGACGTCGATGACGTCGTCCAGGAAACGCTGTTGCGCGTGGTGCGCGACCTGCCCGCCGTGCGCGCCCCCGACAGCTTCCGCTCCTGGCTGGTGTCGATCACCCTCCGCCAGATACAGACCCATTGGCAGCGGCACCGCGTCGTCGCCGGCCGGACGGCGGTCATCGACGAGGCGGCCCACCTCCCGGACGCCGCTCCCGAACCTGAGGACGCGACGATCCTGCGGCTCCAGGTGTCGGACGAACGCCGTCGGATCGCCGAAGCCGGCCGGTGGCTCGACCCGGACCACCGGGTGATGCTCTCCCTGTGGTGGCAGGAGCGCGCCGGACTGCTG
This sequence comes from Streptomyces sp. NPDC032472, assembly GCF_040636955.1. Lineage (NCBI taxonomy): Bacteria > Bacillati > Actinomycetota > Actinomycetes > Kitasatosporales > Streptomycetaceae > Streptomyces > Streptomyces sp. NPDC032472. The sequence continues at coordinate 44,204 of NZ_JBEZVK010000037.1, read as the reverse complement.
AGCCGTGAGGACATGGCCGCCGCGACGGGCCTCTCCGTCGCCCATGTGGGAGTGCGCCTGCAGCGCATGCGCGAGCAACTGGACCTGAGCCGGACGATCGTCGCCGCGCTGGAGACCCACCCGCGCTGTCCGCAGCTGGGCGAGACCGTCGCCGGCTGGGACGGTGTGCGTACCTCGGTGTGGCGGAAGCGGATCGCGCGGCACACCCGCGACTGCCCGGTCTGCACGGCGACGACGACCAACCGGGTCCCCGCCGAGCTGCTGCTCCTCAGCCTCGCGCCCCTGGCCGTCCCTGCCGGACTCATCGCCGCCCTGACCGCCAAGGGCCTGCTGTCCGGTTCGGCCGCGAGCGCCGCCTGGTCGGCCACGGCCCCCGTCGCCGCCGGCACGGCGACGGCGGCGGCGACCACGGCAACGGCAACGGCAACGGCAACGGCAACGGCAACGGCGGGAGGCGGCCTGCACGGCGCGCTGACCGGCAAACTCCCTGCGGTGACCGCTCATCCGCTGGCGAGCCTCGCCGCCGGCGCGGTGCTCATCACCGGGGCCGCCACCTACGCGGCCTGGCCGGAGCCGGCGCCCCGGACGCCCGGCGTCATCGCCGCTCCCGCGGTCGGCGATCCCACGCCGACCCCGTCGAGCACCCCCACCCCGGCCGGACCGCCGTCGGCGAGTCCGTCCGAGGTCGCGGGCACGGTTCCGCTGGGCGCACGATCGCTGGAGTCCGTGGACGAGCCCGACCTCTACCTGACGTATTCCGGCGACTTCGCGACGCTGGGCCGGGTCTCCGCGTCCAGCGGTGCGCAGACACGGCAGCGTGTCACGTTCACGGTGGTCCCGGGGCTGGCCGACACGCGGTGCGTCACCCTCCGTGCGGCCGACGGCCGTTATCTGCGACACCACTACCTGCGACTGCGGCTGAGCACCGACGACGGCAGCGAACTGTTCCGCAAAGACGCCACCTTCTGTCCGCGCCCCGGGGCGGTCGCGGGGTCGGTGGTCCTGCACTCCTCCAACTACCCCGGGTCGGTCCTCCGCCATCGCGACGGCGGCATCTGGCTCGACGGCTCCGACGGCAGCCGGGCCTTCTCCGGCCAGGCGTCCTTCGTCGTCCGCAAGGCCTGGTCCTGAGAACCGCTCCGTGAACCTTCCGGACCGGGCCGCGCGGTGACAGCCGGCGAGCCGGCGCCGGACTCCGGCATGCGCGGTTGACCACCGGCCAGTGAGCCGCCCGCGCGCCGCGCCGCATCCGCGGCCGACCCCCGTGCTCCGACCGGCACCCCGCCGAACCGGTCGGCCTGAGGAACGGACACGGCAACCGCCCACCGGTGCCGTGGGAGACACCACCGCCGAGCAGGGCGGCCTCCCCTTCCCCACGGGCGACCACGGGCGACCGGACCACGGGGCCCGGCGTAACACTTTTCGCCTGCGAGATGCATCACGGGGCGATCTTCGGGGCGGCGCCGCATTTCTGTTACGCGGCCCCGCGCCCGCCAGCCTCCACTTCGTGGGGTTCTTCCCGCCGCTCACCATGCGAGCCGGCGTGAGCGGTCCCCACCTCCCCGTAGGCACATACGCGAAAGAAAGCCCCCCATGACGCGACATCCCCGTGAGCCCCGCGCGAGCCGTACGCAGGATCGACGCCCCGTCCCGCACCGCACCCACCCCGCGGCGGATCAGGCCGTGCCGGCCGATGCCCCCGCGATCACGCACCCCGGGGCGACCCGAGACCAGCGAGGAGCAGCATGAAGGGCCTGCACCGGCGCGGTCGGCACCGCCGGACACTGACGATCGGACTGTCGGCCGCGGCGCTGCTGGCGGGTGCCCTGACGCTCCTGCCCGGCTCCGCCGGAGCCACGACACCCCTGGGCACGCATGCGGCGCCCTCAGGCAGGTACTTCGGCACTGCTGTGGCCGCCGGCAGGCTCGGCGACTCGAAGTACGCCGCCATCCTGGACCGGGAGTTCAACATGGTCACCCCGGAGAACGAGATGAAGTGGGACGCCGTCGAACCGTCCCGCGGCAACTTCAACTTCGGTCCGGCCGATCAGATCGTCAACCACGCCGCGGCGCACGGCCAGCGCCTGCGCGGCCACACCACGGTCTGGCACTCGCAGCTCCCGTCCTGGGTCGGCTCCATCGGCGACGCGAACACGCTGCGCAGCGTGATGAACAACCACATCACCACCGAAATGACCCACTTCAAGGGCAAGATCTACGCCTGGGACGTGGTCAACGAGGCCTTCGCCGACGGAGGCAGCGGCCGGCACCGCAGCTCGGTGTTCCAGAACGTGCTGGGCGACGGCTTCATCGAGGAGGCGTTCCGCACCGCCCGGGCGGCCGACTCCTCGGCCAAGCTCTGCTACAACGACTACAACATCGAGAACTGGTCGGACGCCAAGACCCAGGGCGTCTACAGCATGATCAGGGACTTCAAGTCCCGCGGCGTGCCGATCGACTGCGTCGGGTTCCAGAGCCACTTCGGCCCCGGCGGTCCCCCGGCAAGCTTCCAGACCACCCTGTCCCGTTTCGCCGCCCTCGGCGTCGACGTCCAGATCACCGAGCTGGACATCGCCCAGGCGTCGCCCACCCACTACGCGGACACGGTCAAGGCCTGCCTGTCCGTGGCCCGGTGCACCGGCATCTCGGTCTGGGGCATCCGCGACAGCGACTCCTGGCGCAAAGGCGAGCACCCCCTGCTGTTCGACGACAACGGCAACCCCAAGGCCGCCTACACGGCTGTCGTGAACGTCCTCAAGACAGCCCCCGGTACCGCCCTCGGGACCGGCACCGGCACGATCAAGGGCGTCGCCTCCGGCCGCTGCATCGACATCGCGGGTTCCACCACGGTCAACGGAACCCAGGCGCAGCTGTGGGACTGCCACGGAGGAACCAACCAGCGCTGGACCTACACCTCCGGCAAGCAGCTGATGATCTACGGCAACAAGTGCCTGGGCGCCAGGGACAAGGGCACCGCCAACGGCACCGCGGTGGTCATCGAGGACTGCAGCGGCGGCGTCAGCCAGCAGTGGAACATCAACACCGACGGCACGATCGCCGGGTCCCAGTCGGGGCTGTGCCTCGACGCCGTCGGCGCGGCCACCGCCAACCGCACCAGGATCCAGCTGTACTCCTGCTGGTCCGGCGGCAACCAGAAGTGGACCGGCCTGCCCGGGACGCCGGCCCCGACGAAGCCCGCGCCGACGGGCGGCACGTGTGCTCTCCCGTCGACGTACCGGTGGACGTCCACGGGTGCGCTGGCGCAGCCGGCGAACGGGTGGACCTCGCTGAAGGACTTCACCACCGTGACGTACAACGGCAAGCACCTGGTCTACGGGTCGAACTTCTCGGGATCTTCGTACGGCTCCATGATGTCCGGGCCCTTCACGAACTGGTCGGACATGGCGTCGGCCCGTCAGACCGGGATGAGCCAGGCGGCGGTGGCTCCCACATTGTTCTACTTCGCGCCCAAGAAGATCTGGGTGCTGGCGTACCAGTGGGGGGCGTGGCCCTTCATCTACCGCACGTCGAGCGACCCGGCCAACCCCGACGGCTGGTCGGCGCCGCAGCCGCTGTTCACCGGGAGCATCCCCCGCACCGATTCCCCCACCGGCCCGATCGACCAGACCCTGATCGCCGACGACCAGAACATGTACCTGTTCTTCGCCGGGGACAACGGCAAGATCTACCGGGCGAGCATGCCGATCGGAAACTTCCCGGGGAACTTCGGCTCCTCGTACACGACGGTCTTGGGTGACACGCCCGACAACCTGTTCGAGGCGCCGCAGGTGTACAAGGTCCAGGGCCAGAACCAGTACCTCCTGATCGTCGAGGCGAAGGGTGCGAACCAGACGCGCTACTTCCGCTCGTTCACGGCCTCCAGCCTGAGCGGCGCTTGGACCCCGCAGGCCGGCAGCGAGAGCAACCCCTTCGCGGGCAAGGCGAACAGCGGCGCCACCTGGACCAACGACATCAGCCACGGCGACCTGGTCCGCGACAACCCCGACCAGACGATGACCGTCGACCCCTGCAACCTGCGGTTCCTCTACCAGGGCAAGTCCCCCACGGCGGGCGGTCCCTACGACCGACTGCCCTACCGGCCGGGCCTCCTCACCCTGCAGCGCTGACCTGCCCCGATCCACAGTGATACGCAAGGAGAACACCTCCCCATGAAGAACCCCACGAACGGCGGGCGCCGCGGACGTCACCGCCGTCGCTGGACCGGGACCGGACTGCTGCTCGGTGTGCCCGCCGTCCTCGTGCCGTACCTCCTGTACGTGCAGGACGACTCGCAGGCCGCGACGATCGACGGCAATTCCTACTACCGGCTGGTCTCCGTACGCAGCGGCAAGGCGCTGGACGTCAACGCCTTCTCCACCGCCGACGGCACCCGCATCCAGCAGTGGACCGACCAGAACACCGCCAACCAGCAGTGGAAGCTGCGGCCCACCGGGGACGGCCACTACGAGCTGGTGAACCGCAACAGCGGCAAAGTGCTGGGCGTAGCAGGCGATTCAACAGCCCAGGCGGCCGCCGTCGAGCAGCAGACCGACACCTCCTCCACCTCCCAGGAGTGGCGGATCGACGAGGTGAGCGGTTCCGACGCCGTCGTCCTCACCTCCCGCAGGAGCGGCCAGGTCCTGGACGTCGCCGGCGGCTCCACTGCCGACGGCGCGGCAGTCATCCAGTACCGCGGCCATGGCGGTACCAACCAGCAGTGGAAGCTGGTGAGGACGGCCGGGACCGATGCGCCGGGATCCGGGCCGTACACGTGGCGAAACGCCCAGGTGGTGGGCGGCGGTTACGTCACCGGTCTGGTGTTCAACCCGCGGGAGAAGGGCCTGCTGTACGCACGTACCGACATGGGCGGCGCCTACCGCTGGGACACCGGGGCCGAGCAGTGGATCCCGCTGACCGACTGGATCGGCGAGAAGGACTGGAACCTGCTGGGCGTCGACGCGCTGGCCACCGATCCGGTCGACGCCAACCGGCTCTACCTCGCCACCGGCACCTACACCAACAACTGGGCGGGCAACGGAGCGATCCTGCGCTCCACGGACCGCGGCCGCACTTTCCAGCGCACCGACCTTCCCTTCAAGCTGGGCGGCAACGAGGACGGCCGCGGGGCGGGCGAGCGGCTGGCGGTCAACCCCGCGGACAACGGCACCCTGCTGCTGGGCACACGCAAGAACGGCCTGTGGCGCAGCACCGACCACGGCGCGACATGGAGCCAGGTCTCCTCGTTCCCCGTCAAGGACGGGGCGAGCAGCGGCGCGGGCATCTCCTTCGTGACGTACGGGCCGGCCGGCAGCAAGACGGTCTACGTCGGCGTCGCCGACAGGTCCACCTCCCTCTACCGCTCCACCGACGGCGGCAGCACCTGGCAGGCCGTCCCCGGGCAGCCGACCGGCCAGATGCCGCAGCACGGCGTGCTCTCCGGTGACGGCTCGCTGTACCTGACGTACACCAACGCCCTCGGCCCCAACGGCGTGACGGGGGGCTCGGTGTGGAAGCACACGCCGGCCGGCGGGGCGTGGAAGAACATCTCCCCCTCCCAGGGCAACTACGGGTTCTCCGGTCTGGCCGTCGACCCGCGCAATCCCTCCACGGTGATGGTCACGACCCTCGGCCGCTGGTGGCCGCAGGACGAGATCTACCGGACCACCGACGGCGGCACGACATGGAAGGCACTGGCCGACAAGTCGGTGCGGGACGCCTCCGCCGCTCCGTACGTGGGTACCGGGACGGGGCACTGGATGACCGCCCTGGCCATCGATCCCTTCGACTCCGGGCACGTGCTGTACGGCACCGGCAGCGGCATCCTGCGCAGCAAGGACGCGGGCGCCTCCGACAGCGGCGGCACCAGCCACTGGAGCGTGGGGGCCCGCGGGCTGGAGGAGACCGCACTGCTGGACGCGATCGCCCCGCCCGGCGGCGCCCACGTCATCACGGCCATGGGCGACCTGGGCGGATTCCGCCACGACTCCCTGACCGACGTGCCCCCCGGGCGACTGAAGAACCCGATGATGACCAACAGCACCTCCATCGACTTCGCGCAGTCCAACCCCTCGATGGTGGTCCGGGTCGGCCGTGGCGGCGCGCAGGACGGCGCCTACTCCACCGACGGCGGCCGCAGTTGGAACGGCTTCGCGTCCGAACCGGTGGCCGGCGCCGACAGCGGCCGGGTGGCGCTCTCCGCCGACGGCTCGGCCATCGTCTGGACGCAGGCCGGCCAGGCCCCGTACCGCTCGACCGACAAGGGAGCGAGCTGGTCGAAGGTCGGCGGCCTGGGCACCGACGCCCTCGTCGTCGCCGACCGCTCCTCGGCCGGGACGTTCTACTCACTGGCCGGCGGCACGCTCTACGCCAGCACCGACGGCGGGGCGACCTTCAGCGCCCGGGCCGGCAACCTGCCCGCCGACGGCCGGCTCAAGGCCGTCCCCGGGGTCGCGGGCGACCTGTGGATCGCCGGCGGCGGCCAGGGGCTCCTGCACTCCACCGACGGCGGCCGCACCTTCACCAGGCTCGCCCCGGTGAAGTCCGCCTCCGCCCTCGGCTTCGGCAAGGCCGCACCCGGCGCCTCCTACCAGGCCCTGTACCTGATCGGCACCGTCAAGGACGTCACCGGCGTCTTCCGCTCCACCGACAAGGGCGCCACCTGGCTCCGCGTCAACGACGACGCCCACCAGTGGGGCGGCATCGGCAGCACCGGCGTCATCACCGGCGACCCCGACGCCTTCGGCCGCGTGTACGTCGGCACCAACGGACGCGGCCTCCAGTACGGCGACCCGTCCTGACCCCGACGCCCGGGCGGGGCCGCAGGCACAACCGGGCCGGAGCGGCTCCGCCTGCGCGGTTGCGGTGTCGCCGTCCGCGCGGGCGCCCCTGCGTCCCGGCAGGGCGTGCGCCGAGGTCTGCCCGTTCCTTCGGGCGGGGATAGCCCCGGCGGACTGCGCGGCCCGGAGTGCCCTGGAACCAGGGCAGCAGGCACCCGGACCGCGCAGTCAGCCCGCACGGTCCGCCGGCCGTGCGCAGTGCTGCGCAGCCCCCGTTGTGGGCGGCGCAGCCCCCGAAGCCGTCGACGCCGTCGACCGCACCCTCACCGGAGCCGAGAAGGCCAACCACGAGACGAGCAGCCCGGCGTGGCTGCGACCACCACGCGACCGCATCCAGGGGCTCGGTGAGGTCGTCCGCCGGCTCCGCTCTCCCGCGCCGCCGGCCGTCAGGGCCTCGGCTTGCCGGCCGCAGGCCGGACGTGCGACCACATTGCGACCACCATGGCTCAGGACGCACGGAAGGCCGCCCTCCCAGTAGTGAGAGAACGGCCTCCGACGGTCCGACGCATGGAAACCACGGGATCGTCGTCCTAGCGGCCGCCGACGAGGCGGCCCGCACGGTTGACGCCTTCTCCTCCCGGCCCGCGCGTCCGGTGGCGATCCTCACGCCCAACCGCACCAACGACGCGTACCGCCACCGGTTCACCGCAGCACACGAGCTGGGCCACCTCGTCCTTCACGGTGACGCCACGGGCGACAGCCGACAGGAGCGCGAGGCTGAGTACGTCGTCGGACACCACCGGCGCGCACCTCGAGCACCCTCTCGGACCAAGGGACCGCCTGCGCAGCGCGAACCCACTCCCGCGCGCCGGCGGTGGAATCCGGTTGATCACCTGCCGGTGGTCCAGGCTTAGGCCATCCAGAAGAAGACGGCCGTCATCCGCTTGTCCTCCAAGGTGCTGCCCACGTAACCGGTCGCGGTGTGGATGAGGTTGGCCGAGTACAGCAGCAGACGGTTGTAGCGGGGCGGGACGCGCAGGTCCTCGGTGAAGGAGTCCTCCGGCACGAAACGGGTGCCGAGTGCGTCGACGAGGTTGTTGTGCGGGGCGAGCACCTGGTTGCCGCCGAGCACACCGCCGGGCAGACTCTGGCGGTAGAAGCTGGTGCCGCAGTCCTTGGGCAGGTCCGGGCTGAGGTACAGCACCGCCGCGTAGCGGCACAGGCTTCGGGAGTCGGTGTGCGGGCGCGGTTCGCATTCGTCCTTGCCGACGACCTGGACGCAGTTGTGGTTGAAGATGCCACCGCCGACGGGATCCACGGTCCAGATCTTGCGTACCCCGACGGTCCTGCACACCAGCTTCTCCACGTGCGCGAGCTCCGCCGGTTCAAGACCGGGCATCGTGCGCAGCCCCGGCCATGGCTCGGGCTTGTACGGGTAGCCCTCCACCCAGTCGTCCCGCTCGAGCACGCGGGCCCGTACGGCATCGGGGTCGGGCAGGACATCGTCCAGGATCCAGTAGTCCCGACCGCGCGTCGGCTTGCGGTACGGCAAGGCCTGGAGCCCGCCGTGGCGTGGGGGGTGTGACGGCAGAGACGGCATGACGGGAACGCTAGCGCCGGGGAGGGCGTCATGCGCCAAAGCGCCGCCAAGGCTGCGGCAAGACATCGTCATGTGGGCATTCAGCCCGTCGGGATGCCCGTACACCGACCGGGTACGCAAGTCTGTTCGTTGCCTGCCGAGCCCCTCCTGCCAGAGGGAGGCCGGAGCAGACTGCTACTGGCATGCGGCCAAGCGGCCGGTGTCGAGGACGGCGGTTCGGTCGGCCAGGGCGTCGGCGGCTGCCCCGTCGTGGGTGATGAACACCAGGCTGAGAGCGCGTCGTTCCCGCAGTGCCGCCAGGTGAGCGAGGAGAGCGTCCCGGGTGGCCGGGTCGAGCCCGGAGGTGATCTCGTCGCACACCAGGACTTCGGGCTCGGCCAGCAGGGCCCGGGCCAGGGCCGCCCGTTGGAGTTCGCCGCCGGACAGCGCACCAGGACGGCGCAGGGTCAGCTCCTCGGCCAGGCCCAGCTCCGCCAAGGTCCGTACGGCCGCCCGGCGTGCGGTGTCCCGGTCGGCGCCACGCAGTCGGACCGCGGTGCGAGCGACCGACAGCGTGATGCCGTGTAGTACCGGCACCGTGCCGGGCGGTCAGCTCCCGCACCGCGATCCGTGTGGCGGCACGCCGGATCGTGGCTCGCGGCTTGGGGAGCCCGGGCCGCGTAGTGGGGGCGGGCAGCACCGCGTCCGCGGGGGTCGGGCAACTGAGCCCGGCGCAGGGCGGCCTCGACGCGGTCGCGGATCTCGCGGCGGGTTCCGCCCCGCTGGGCGGCGATGTCCCGCAGAAGCGCTCCGGCGCGGCGGGCGGGGTTCAGGACGGCGGCGGGGTGCTGGGGTAGGTACGTAGCCGACGGCGCCGGGTCCCGGGGTGCGGATCCGGCCGTCGACCCGGGCGCCGGACGGGAACTCGCCGAGCAGGGCGCGTCCGGTGGTGGTCTTTCCGCTGGCCGTGACCCGTCCCGCGCGGGCCGTCAGGCTCACCCCGTCCACGAGCGTGCCGCCGGCGACCTCCACCCGGAGGTCTTCCACTTCCGCGACCGGGTTCATCCCCGGCCTCCTGACAGGGCCGCGATGAGCAGGGCGGGCACCACCGCCGCCCACGGCTGCAGGAACAACCCCGATCGGTTGGGGTCCACCATCACCGCCCAGTCGGCGGCGTCCGGCTGGACGCCGATGCCGAGGAACGCGGCGGTGGCCACCAAGTACAAGGATCCGGTCAGGCGGATCCCCGCGTCGCGGCGAGGGTCCGGCGCATGGACCGGGCCACGTAGCCGAACGCGGTACGCCACCAGGACTCGCCCTGCATGCGCAGGGCCTCGACGGCGGGCCGGGCGGAGATCTCGGTCGCCGCCGCGTGCACCACACCTACCGCGTCGGGTACGGCGGCCGGTCCCACCAGGGCGGCGAGCCCGACCGGCCCCGGCGAGAGCGTCGAAGCCACCCATCCCCCGCGCCGCGAGGCGCGCCAACGGACCGGCTGATGGTGTCCGGGCGATGAGCCCGGGTGCCCTCAGCGGCCGGCGTACGGCAGCAGCGCCATCTCCCGTGCGTTCTTGATGGCGGCGGCGAGGGCACGCTGCTGCTGGGCCGTCACCCGTGCGACGCGTCGGCTGCGGATCTTCCCCCTGTCGGAGATGAACTTCCGCAGCAGGTCGGTGTCCTTGTAGTCGATGTAGGTGACCTCGGCCGCGTCGAGGGGGTTGGGGCGGGACTTCAGGGGCTTGCCGGGGTGCGGACGTCGGGCCATGGGGGGCTTCTCCTTGCATGGATGATTCGGTTACGGCCTCGCCGGGCCGTGATCAGTCTGGGCGGGTGTCAGGCGGCGTCGAGGAGGGAGTCGAAGGCGGCGGGCAGGTGCTTCCAGGCTTCGCGTCCCGACCCGTACTCCGCGTCCGTCAGCAGGCAGGAGTCGAGGAGCTGTTCCAGCCCGTCCCGGTCCAGGCCGGGCGAGGTGAAGACAAGGTGCTGGCAGCAGTCGCCGTGGTCCGGGTGCCAGTCGAGTGCGGCTGCCGCCTGGCGCATGGGCGGGACCATGTCCCAGGCCGCGTCGGGCAGTGACGCCAGCCACGGCCCGGCGCTCTCCACGCACAGCGCTCCGCCGGCCGCGTCCCAGGCGAGCAGCGTGTCGGGGCGGTCGGCGAGCCAGAACCTGCCGCGGCTCCGGGCGGCGGCACAGCACAGGTCTTCGAGTGCCTGGTAGAGGCGTTCGGGATGGAACGGCCGTCTGCGGCGCCACACGAACGTGGTGACGCCCGCCTCGTCGGCTTCCTGGGGCAGAAGCGCGCACGCAGGATGCTGGGCAGCTGCGGCGGCCTCGACGTTGAACCCGGCGAACGCGGCCCGTGCGAGTTCCATGGAGGCGGCCGGCACCCGTCGCGCGGTGGGATGCAGCTGCGCGAGGAGGGCGTGGTCTTCGTCGTCGGCCTCCTCGCTGTCGACAACGGCGAGGACGGGCGCGTACTCCAACTGACGGGCCCAGGTGTCACCGACGGTCCGCTGGTCGGTGGGGGCCGCCGCAAGACCGGCCTCGGCCAGGTCGTCGCCGTTCGCGAGATACGGCAGGACAAGCGCCGGGTCCACGGCGGTGATCACGCCCGTCACGACCAGCCGGTCGCCGCCATGCCCGGCGATGACCTCCGCCATGGCCCTCGGTTCGACCGAGTCCCACAGCTCGACCACGGCGAGACGGGTCAGACCACTGTCCGCCATCCGCTCCAGCTCCGGGACCAGGTCCTCGCGCAGCGCGCAGCACGCGCAGTCGTTGACCAGGGGTGTCTCGCCGCGGGAGAGGATGCCCGACGCGTCGCGGATCAGGCGGAGCACGGTGCCGTCCGGTGCCGCGGCCAGGTCGTGGTGCAGTGCCACACTGCCCGGAACCGCATGCAGGAGGCGCTCTACGACCTCCTTTCGTGCGTCGGCGTGAAGGCCGGCGACGATGACGACGGGAAGCTGGTGGTCGCGGGCCATCAGCGGGCTCCGTAGCGGCGCTCGAACTTCTCGACACGGCCGGCGGCGTCGAGCACGCGAGCGGTGCCGGTGTAGAAGGGGTGGCTCCCCGAGGAGATCTCCACGTCGACGACGGGGTAGGTGTTGCCGTCCTCCCAGTCGACGGTCTTGTCGCTGGTCATCGTGGAGCGGGTCAGGAACGCGGTGCCGGAGGCGGAGTCGCGGAAGACGACGGGCGCGTAGGCGGGGTGGATTCCGGGCTTCATGGCAAGGGGCCTTTCGATGAGTCGGGGCGGGGTGTGCGGGGGATCAGCGCTCTTCGCGGAAGTCGACGTGGCGGCGGACGACGGGGTCGTACTTGCGCAGCACCAGCCGCTCGGGGTCGTTGCGCCGGTTCTTGCGCGTCACATAGGTGAACCCGGTGCCTGCCGTGGAACGGAGCTTGACGATCGGGCGGATCTCGTTGCGTGCCATGAGGCTAGTATATGACACTGATTTTCATTACCAACAAGCACGCTCCCCCAGAAAGGCGGCCGCATCCATGTCTGCCCACTGTCAACTGACCGGCGCCAAGCCGGGCTTCGGCAACAACATCTCCCACTCACACCGGCGCACCTCGCGCCGCTTCGACCCGAACATCCAGCACAAGCGCTACTGGCTGGCCGGCGAGGGGCGCCACGTCCGCCTGACGCTGAGCGCCAAGGCGATCAAGACGGTGGACGCGATCGGCATCGAGGCCGCCGTGGCCCGGATCCGCGCCCGAGGGGGGAAGGTCTGATGGCCAAGAAGAGCAAGATCGCGCAGAACGAGAAGCGCAAGGAGATCGTTGCGCGCTACGCCGCCCGGCGGGCCGAACTCAAGGAGGCCATCCGACACCCGTCGTCCACCACGGCGGAGCGGGAAGCCGCTGCCGCGGAGCTGCGCCGGCAACCGCGCAACGCCAGCGCCACCCGAGTCCGCAACCGCGACAGTGCGGACGGCCGCCCCCGTGGCTACCTGCGCAAGTTCGGGCTCTCCCGAGTGCGAGCCCGGCAGCAGGCGCACGCAGGCTTCCTGCCAGGAGTGAAGAAGTCGTCCTGGTAGGCGACACCCGGACCCCAAACCCGACCCTCGGTCGAGCACTACCCGCACACTGCCCCGCGCGAGTCATTGAACATGATTACCATTAATGATTAGGGTGTGTTCCGTACGCGTGCGGCACCTCAACGGGCAAGCAAGGGGGGCTCGAAGAGGGCCGCACGCGTACATCTCCAAGGCCGAGCCGTCACGGCGGAACCGGCTCGACTCCGAGACGGCCTCACTGCGCGTACGCCCGCCCATGAGTAAGGCCCGGGCGGTGTGTCGGTCGCCATTGGCTTTGGCCGGAGCATGCGGGGCGGGCGATGGCGTCGGAGTCGGGAGTCGCCTTTGAAAGACCTTCAGATCGAGGCCGCTGACACCGTTCTCGTGGCGATGGCCACCCCGGACGACCCTCGCCCCGGAAAGGGAGCTGCCGTTCTCGCACGACACCTCAACCCCGGCATCGGGGTGACCGAGCTGCGGCAACTCCCCACGGAGGGCGCGGCGCTGACGGCCAGCCGGCCAGGCGGCCAGGCGGTCACCGAAGCGCGCACGCAAGACATGGGAGTCGCCACTGAAGGCTGTCGCCCCCCTCCCTCCCGTCACCCCAGACCCCGACCCCGCGGCGTCCAGCCTCGTACGGCACGCCTGGCGCCCGCTGCACCCGGGCCGGCTCGCCGAAGGGCTCGGGGACGTCACGCTCGACCACCCCCCATCACCCCCACCCTCCATATTGATAATGGTACCCATTTTCATATAGCCTCGGCGAGTCAGTAACCAGACCGAGGAGTCCCACCATGGCCGTCCCAAAGCGGAAGATGTCCCGCAGCAACACCCGCCACCGCCGCGCACAGTGGAAGGCGACCACGCCCCAGCTCGTGCCGATCACCGTCGACGGCTCCGTCTACCAGGTGCCGCAGCGCCTGGTGAAGGCGTACGAGCGTGGCCTCATCCACCCCGAAGGCTGATCCCGTGGTCTCGTACGACCGCCTGCCGGTGACGGTTCTGTCCGGCTTCCTCGGCGCCGGAAAGACCACCCTGCTCAACCATGTCCTGAGCAACCGCGAAGGCCTGCGGGTCGCGGTGATCGTCAATGACATGAGCGAGGTCAACATCGACGCCTCGCTCGTGCGCGGTGGCGAGGCGGCGCTCTCCCGCACCGAGGAGCGGCTGGTCGAGATGACCAACGGGTGCATCTGCTGCACCCTGCGCGACGACCTGCTGGAGGAGGTCGACCGGCTCGCCCGCGAAGGCCGTTTCGACTACCTGCTCATCGAGTCCAGCGGTATCTCCGAGCCCATGCCGGTCGCCGCCACCTTCGCCTTCCCCCGGGACGACGGCGCCACCCTCGGCGACCTCGCCCGCCTCGACACCATGGTCACCGTCGTCGACGCCTCGAACTTCCTGCGGGAACTCGCCGGCGGGGACGAACTGGTGGCGCGCGGCCTGGACCAGTACGAGGACGACGAGCGGACCGTCAGCGATCTCCTGATGGACCAGGTCGAGTTCGCGGACGTCATCGTCATCAACAAGCTCGACCTGGTCGGGCCGGGCGACGCCGCGCGACTGCGCGCCACCCTCGCCCGGCTCAATCCCGAGGCCCGGATCCTGCCCGCCGTACGCGGCCACGTGGCGCTCGAACAGGTACTGGGCACCGGACTGTTCGACGTGGAGCGGGCCCAGCAGGCCCCGGGCTGGGTCAAGGAGCTCAACGGCGACCATGTCCCGGAGACCGAGGAGTACGGCATCTCCTCACTGGTGTTCCGCGCCGACGCGGCCTTCCACCCCGGCAGGCTGTGGACGTTCGTCACCAAGGGCCTCGACAGCGGCACCTTCGGGCGAATCCTGCGCTCCAAGGGCTTCTTCTGGCTCGCCAGCCGTCCCCGGGTGACCGGTCTGTGGTCCCAGGCCGGCGCGGTGGCCCGGTTCGAGCCCTCGGGGGCCCGCGGCCCGGACAGCGCCCAGGGCCAGGAGCTGGTGTTCATCGGCACCGGACTCCGCGCCGAGGCCCTCCGGGCGGCCCTCGGAGCCTGCCTCCTCAGCCCGGACGAAGCAGTCCCGGCCGAGGACGAATTCCCGGAGTGGGAGACATACGGCATCGACGACGCCTGCGAGCACGAGCCCGTCGCCACACCCGTGCCGAAGGCAGCCTGAGACTCCGGGCTGGGCGGTGGTCGCAGCCACGGCACCGCCCAGCCCGGCCCCTCCCGGAATGCCGCCTTCTGCGACGACCGGCCGGCGCCCTGAAGATCCGGACCATTCGCGGACCAAGCCGCCGAACCTCGGGCCCCACACCCTAGGCAACCGGGCTGCCGCTCCTGCGCCACCAGCAAACCAAGGATCTGCTGATGTCGAGCTGGGGCCCTTGGCGCGATGACAAGTTGTGGAGCCTCAGCCCGATGGGGTCGATACCCGGGCCAGGGCGGGACAAGGCGGCGTGGCGGACCCCGGCCGAGGACTCAGCCGTCCGTGGGCGGCGCGTCGTGGTAGGGATTGCGCGGTTGCCCCACGGGCTTCAGGACACCGACCTCCAGCGTCGGGACGGGGTTCTCGACGGGGACGTGCTCGGCCCGCCAGACGCCCGTGACCTCGACCCAGGTGTCGTTTTCCGGCGCCTTCACACCGTGCATCTCCACGCGCAGGGTCCGCGCGTCGGCCGCGCAGCAGCTGAGCTTCAGGCGGTTGAGGTACCAGGTGTCCGGGCTCTTGCCGGCGGAGACGAATCCGAGCAGCCGGACCTCGCGGCCACGCAGGGTCTTCGGCGCGTGCACGGAGCGTCCGATGAACTCCTCCAGGCCCATGGGTGTGGTCGGCGCCTCCGGCAGTTCCTCGTAGGCGGCCTGCTCGACCCCCGTCGCGGCCCCGTCCCTTGAGGCCGTGTACGAGCCGAGCGCCGGCGGGGCGACGAACATCAGGGTAAGGGCGGGTACGGCAAGGAGCCAGGCGACGGGCGTGGCAGGCCCGTGCCCGTGGTCGGCGTGCCCTTCCGTGTGATCGCCCAGCGGCTGCCGCACGCGGCGCACCACCTCGGCTCCCAGCCCCGCGAGGCCCAGGGCGAGCAGCAGGAGTCCGGACGCGATGAGGTACGGCCGCAGCCCTTCCTTGACGTACCGGAGGTACACGTCGCTGCGCGCGGTGGTGTGCAGCAGGCCCGTGCCGGTCAGCGCCATCAGGACCGGCGGACCGAGTCCGCTCAGCAGGCCCGGCTGCGCCACGCGGTCGGGGTGTCGTCCGGTCACAGGAGCACGCCTCCGACGAGTACGCAGCACAGGACCGCCACGGCGAACGTGCCGCCGCAGAACCGCACCGCGAACGCCCGTCCGAAGGCCCCCGACTGCAGGGCGATCAGCTTCATGTCGACCATCGGGCCCACCACCATGAAGGCGAGCCGGGCGGTCGGCGAGAAGCCGGTGAACGAGGACGCGACGAACGCGTCCGCCTCCGAGCACACGGACAGGAGCACCGCGAGCGCCGCCGCCACCAGGACGCCCAGCCAGGGAGACCCGGAGAAGGTTTGCAGGACGGACGGCGGTACGAGGACGTTGAAAGTCGCCGCGGCCATGGCGCCGACCACCAGGAAGCCGCCCGCCTGCAGGAAGTCGTGCTGCATCCCGCGCCGGAAGGCCTCCAGCCGGCCCGCGCCGGGTGCATGCTCCGCGTGCCCCGTCGGCGGCCGCAGCCACTCCTCGCGCCCCCACCGGATCCACAGCCAGCCCATGACCACGGAGGTGACCAGCGAGGCGCCGAACCGGGCGGCCACCATCTCGGGCTTGCCGGGGAACGCGATCGCCGTCGAGACGAGCACCACGGGGTTGACGGCGGGCGCGGCGAGCAGGAACGTCAGTGCCGCCGCGGGAGCCACACCCCGTCGCATCAGGCTGCCTGCGACCGGCACCGAGGCGCACTCGCACCCCGGCAGCACCACTCCGGCGGCACCGGCCACCGGCACGGCGAGAACGGGGTTGCGGGGCAGGATCTTGGAGAAGACCCGGGCGGGGATGAACGCGCCGATGGCCGCCGAGACGACGGTGCCGAGGATCAGGAACGGTACGCCCTGCATGACGATGGCCACCAGCAGCGTGCGCCACGCCTCGAACGCCGTCAGCCCGAAATGCCGCTCCAGCCACGGTCCGGCGAGCACCGCGGCTACCGCGGCCCCGACCAGCGTCGAGCGGACCGTCCCGGTCGCCGTCCGGTGCCGTCGCCCCGAGTCGTCCTCGCCGCCATCCGGGTCGAAAGGAGGTGGCGGTGCCGTCGCCGCACTCGCCGATCCCTCAACCACGCTGCGCCCCTCGCTCTTCCTCCGAGGCGCGGCGGAACGCGCCCGGCCCGACCGGAGGTGGCCCGGCGCGAGCGGGCACAGACTAGCCCACGACAATCATATTCATCTACTGCTCAGTGGCTCGTGCAGGTCAGGAGGCCGAGACGGCGACCGACCCGCGCCGACCCTGAGCCCGCCGTTCCGATCGCCGAACTGCTCACCGGGATCGGCGCGAGCACCCGCGTCGTCCCGGACGAGAACGCCGTGCTGTGGGGCAAGCTGGCCTTCCTGGCACCCTTCGCGCTCCTCACCACCCGCTACCACCTGCCGATCGGCACTATCCGGTCCGAGCGACGCGACGAGCTGGCGGCACTGGTCGCGGAGACCACCGCTGTCAGCAGGGCCTTCGGTGGGCCGACGGACGTCAGCCAGATCATGACGCGCCACGACGCCTTCCCAGCCGACAGCAAATCGTCAATGCAACGCGACGCGGAAGCGGGCCGACCGCTGGAACGCGACGTGATCGGCGGCGCCTTGCTCCGGGCGGCAGAACGACACGGCATCCATGCGCCGCTCACGACACGTCTGATGACCGAACCGGCTGCCACTGAGGTGTAGGACGCGAGGAAGGCACGAGCCCCCCGACCATCCGCAGCGGCCGGCCGGGGGCCGGCGGGGATGGTCCGCCGCCGGCCCGCACAGCCTATGCCTGGCGGAGCTCCGGCGCCGTGGTCATCCGGTAGCGAGCCAGCTCACCACCGTCCTCGGCGGGCACGGTCTCGAACCTGTCGAAGCCGGCCTTTTCCAGGACGCGGACGGAGGCCGGGTTCGACAGTTCGACGCCGGCGACCACGGTGTGGACCCCGGGCGCGCCGAGGGCGAACGCGGCGAGTGCCGTGGCAGCCTCAGTAGCGTAGCCGCGGCCCTGATGGGAGGCGACGACGCCGTAGCGGAGCTCGAGAGCGCCCTCGGCAGGCGGCCAGAACAAGCCGATCGAACCGACGACGCGGCCGGTGCGCCGTTCGATGATCAGCCGGTGGCCGTATGCGCCGAGCCAGTCGGGGTTGGCTTCGAGAAGCCCTGCGATGACGAGGTCGAAGACCGGCGGGTCCATACGCCAGACACCCTCGTGGCGGAGATTGAAAGCCCTGACGACCCGCGCTCCCGGCGCGGCGCCCGCCAGACACAAGACCGCCGAGGCCCCCGGTCCGCCAGCAGCCGGAAACCCGGACCGACCGGGTTGGAGCAGTCGATCAGCACCCGCCCGTCCAGCCGCTCCCGCACCTCTGGCCCTCGGGCCCGCCCGCATCGTCCCGACGGGTGCCGTGTGGGCCGCGCGAGTTTGTCGCCCCACTACTGGCCCTTTCCCCTACGCCCGGATCACAAGGTCCGCGAAACCTGGGTGTGGACGGCAGTCACGACCTCTGCGGCCTGACGGTGGCCCACCTCTACCCGTCCATCGCGCCGGACGGCCGCGTCACATCGGCCTCGTGACTCCTTCCCGCCATAACGACGGCACCCTTCACGGGTACATGGATGCGGATCGCGCCCGTGTGTGGTGCATCGTCAGTCCGCCCTCACCGGATTCGTAAGGTTCGCTCCGGTCGCCGGGTCGAACACGTGAGCCTTGGCCATGTCAACCTGCAGCTCTACCGGTTCGCCCTCGCGGGCACCCGTGGCGGCGTCCAGGCGGGCCACGATGTGATGGGTGTCGGCGCCGGTGTCCCGCAGGCCCGAGTCCTTGGCGAGCTCCTCCAGTTCGGTGGTCGTTGCGGGGCCGCCCCCCGCGGTGAAGTAGACGTACACATCGGAGCCCAGCGACTCCAGTACCTCCACGGTGGCGGTGAAGACCGGGCCCGTCCGGTCCCGGTGTGGCAGGGCGACGTCCTCGAATGCCTCCGGTCGTAGCCCTACGATGACCTCGCGGGGCGCGTTCCGCCTTTCCAGCGCCTGCCTCGTACGGGCGTCGAGGGTCAGGTCGCCCAGGGGCGAGCGCAGGGCACTGTTCTCCAGAGTGGCGTTCAGGAAATTCATCGCCGGGGAGCCGATGAAGCCCGCGACGAAGATGTTGCGCGGCAGGTCGTACAGTTCGGCAGGTGTGCCGATCTGCTGGACCAGGCCCTGCCTCATGACCACGACGCGGTCGCCGAGCGTCATCGCCTCGGTCTGGTCGTGGGTGACGTACACGGTGGTCGTGCCGAGGCGCCGCTGCAGCCGGGAGATCTGAGTGCGCATCTGCACCCGGAGTTTGGCGTCCAGGTTGGACAGCGGCTCGTCCATCAAGAACGCCTTGGGATCACGGACGATCGCCCGCCCCATGGCCACCCGCTGGCGCTGACCGCCCGAGAGGTTGGCGGGCTTGCGGTCCAGGTGCTCGGTGAGGTCGAGGATCCGGGCGGCTTCCGTCACCTTGGCGTTGATGGTGTCCTTGTCCACCTTGGCCAGGCGCAGCGGGAAGCCCATGTTCTCCCGGACGTTCATGTGCGGGTACAGGGCATAGCTCTGGAACACCATGGCGACGTCGCGTTCCTTGGGAGCCAGGTCGTTGACGACTCGGTCTCCGATGCGCAGGGTCCCCTCCGTGATGTCCTCAAGTCCGGCGATCATGTTCAGGGTGGTGGACTTGCCGCATCCCGACGGGCCGACCAGGATCACGAACTCGCCGTCGGCGATCTCGAGGTCCAAGTCCTTTACGGCGAGGGCTCCGTCGGGAAAGCGCTTGGTGACTCCCTCAAGGGTGATCTCGGCCATGGCTGATGCCTCCTTGCCGTCATGCCTTCCGGGGCCGGGCACTGCGGTCGGTGTCTCGGGCCGGTGGCCTGTCTGCCGCGATCGGCCCGTTCATCCCTTGACCGCCCCGGAGGTCAGCCCGGCGACGATCCGCCGCTGGAAGAAGAGGACGAAAATGATGATCGGGATGGTGATGACCACAGCGGCGGCGGCGATCGACCCTGTGGGCTGCTGGAACTGGGAGCTCCCGGTGAAGAACGCGATCGCGGCCGGCACGGTGCGCGCGGACTCGGTGGAAGTCAGTGAGATCGCGAACAGGAAGTCGTTCCAGCAGAAGATGAACACGAGAATGGCCGTGGTGAACACGCCCGGCGCGGCCAGCGGCACGATCACCATCCGGAAGGCCTGCGCGGGCGTCGCCCCGTCGACCTTGGCGGCCTTCTCCAGATCCCAGGGGATCTCCCGGAAGAAAGCCGACAGGGTGTAGATCGCGAGCGGCAGGGAGAAGGTCATGTACGGGATGATCAGCCCGACCCAGGTGTCGAAGATCCCGATGATCCGCTCGATGTTGAACAGTGGTGACACCAGGGAGATCGGGGGGAACATGGCGATCAGCAGTGACATGCCGATGAGCACCCGCTTGCCGGGAAAGCGCAGCCTGGCCACCGCATAGGCGGCCATCGTGCCCAGCGCCACCGCGATCACCGTGGCGATCAGGGCGATACCGATCGAGTTGATCAGCGCGCGGGTGAACTCGGCGGTCTCGAAGATGCCCCGGTAGTTCTCCCACGTCCAGTCCGTGGGGATGTAGTTGCCGTCCGTCAGGGTGGTGGGGTCCTTGAACGACAGCGCGGCGATCCACCACACCGGGAACAGGGCGTACAGCACCACCACCACGTTCATGACACCCCATCGGGCGGCATGCGACTTTCCCACCGCGGCCATCAGCGCTTCGCCTCCGCGCCGGGTGCGGAGGTGCCGAACAGTTTGACGAAGGTGAAGGCGATGATCCCGACGCAGATGAAGATCAGGACCGAGATCGCCGACCCGATGCCCAGGTTCAGCGAGGTGAACAGGTTGTCGTACCCGAGGATCGACAGAGAGCTGGTCCCCTGGGCGCCTGCGGTCAGGACGTAGACGTTGTCGAAGATCCGAAACGCGTCCAGTGTGCGGAAGAGCAGTGCCACCAGGACGGCCGGTTTCATCAGCGGCAGCATGATCTTGGTGAAGCGCTGCCAGGCGGTGGCACCGTCCACCATGGCGGCCTTCAGGGTCTCCTCGGGGACCAGCGCGAGGCCCGCGAGCAGCAGCAGGGCCATGAAAGGCGTCGTCTTCCACACCTCGGCGAGGATGATCAGCCAGAGGGCGGGCCACTGTTCGGTCAGCGGGGCCTCTCCGCTGGGCAGCAGCTCGGCGAGGTATCCGAGCTCCGGGGTCCAGGCGTACTGCCAGGAGAAGGCGGCGACCACGGTGACGATCCCATACGGAATGAGTACCGACGTGCGGACGACACCGCGCCAGAAGATCGTGCGGTGCATCACCAGGGCGAGCCCCATTCCGAGGACCAGCTCGATCGCCACTGACACGACGGTGATGAAGAGCGTGACCCAGAAGGCGTCCCACCAAAACGGGGATGACAGCACCGCCCCGTAGTTGCTCAGGCCCACGAACTCCGCCTGTCCGGGAAAGCGCAGGTCGTACCGCTGGAGGGACAGGTAGACGGCGTACCCGATGGGGTAGGCGGTCACGGCGATCATGACGACGACCGCGGGCGCGCAGAGCAGCCAGCCGAGCCGCCGCTCCTGCCTGGCGCCCGCCGAGAGTGCCGCCCGGTCCGGCCACACCTGCTCCATCTCCGCCTCGGCGGCGGGCGGTTGGGTTCCGGCCGGTTGCGCCCGCGTGCTCATCTCGGGCCGTTCGAGGACGAGGCCCGCGCGCTGCGGCGCCGGCTGACGGAGTCGTGCGGCAAGATCTGGTTCACGGGATCACACCCTCGGATCGCAGGGCATCGTCGATCTGCTCCCCGATGGTGTCGACGGAGCTTTCCGGTTTGATCCCGGCCGGTGGAGACAGCGTGTGGGAGACCGCGATCGACACGTTCTGGTAGGCCGGAGTGAGCGGGCGCACGCTCGCCGACTCCAGGGCGGCCAGCACCGCCTCGGAGAAGGGGTACTCCTTCATGAACGCGGGCTCGTCGTACAGGGCGCGAAGGGTGGGCGGCAGACCGCCCTCGAGCGCGGCGGTGAGCTGGTTTTCCCGGTTGCGCAGGCACAGCGCTGCCTCGAATGCCAGGTCGGGGTGGCGCGAGTAGGCACTCACAGCCAGATCGATGCCGCCGATGGTGGGCCGTGCCGGACGGTTCGCGTCGACCCGAGGGTACGGCGCCCAGCGGAAGTTCTTGAACAGCTCGGCGTTGTTCGCCCTCATCGACGGATAGACGAACGGGTAGTTGAGCTCGAACGCCGCCGCCCCCGACTCCATGGCGAGGCGGTTCTGGTCCTCCATCTGGTTGGGCAGGGAGGGGTCCGCGACCGGAGACTTCGCCAGTTCACGCATGATCCCCGCGGCTCGCACGGCAGGAGGGCCGAGTGAAGGCTCGGTCGCGCTCGCGTTGAGGATGGAGCCGCCCGCACTGTTGATCAGCGTGTTGAACCAGACGGTCAGGCCCTCGTACTGGGCGCCCTGGATCTCCACGTAGTGCGGTTTGCCCTGCCGGGCGAGGGCGCCGGCCATGTCCAGCATCTCGGCCCAAGTCCTGGGTGGGGTGGGCACCAGGTCCTTGCGGTACCACAGGAGCTGGGTGTTGGTGTTGTACGGGACGGCGTACAGCTTGCCTTTCCAGGTCGAGGTCTGCAGTGGTACGCGCAGGGTGCCCTCGACAGCCTGCTGCTTCGCCGCCCCCGTCCATTCCCGGATCCAGCGCGCCTCGGCGAACTCCGCCGCCCAGGTGACGTCCAGGCCCAGGATGTCGAGCGAGTCGTCCTCGGCGGCGAGTCTGCGTACGAGCTGCTGGCGCTGGCCGTCCGCGGCCCGCGGGAGCTTGTTGTAGCTGATCCTGTAGCGGCCGCCCGAAGCCCGGCTGCACCGGTCGGCCGCCTGCTGGAGTGCACCGGAGTCGTCGGGGAAGTTGTACCAGTTGAGGGTGGGCCTGCCGGAGCCCTCGTCACCGCCACAAGCGGCGAGCACCGACGCCAGCAACGGCATTGCGGCGAACGCCCGCAGCCAGCGCGTCCCTCTGGGACGTCCCTTCTGACCCGAAGCCGGTCGGCAGCCGCACCTCGCGCGCACGCGCTCCACACCCCACTTCCGGACGGTGGCACGGGACTCGGACCTCGCAGCATTTCCCCCGACGAATACTAGATGCCGTATAAGCCAAGATCAAGCACATATCGTATCTATTCCACCATTCCGGCCCACCGCCACCGCCGACGGGCCCACTGCGAGGACCGCAGCCGTTCGGCTCTGTCCCGTAGTCGGTGGCCACGCTGGGTGCCCTTCCGTGATCACCAGGTGCGACGGACGTCAACTCCTCTGTGGCAACGGTGCTTTCGAGGCTCTCGGCGGTGGCCGTCGTCACGTGGCGGGTCGTGTTGATGCGGTGCCGGTCACGGCTGGGACCCGGGACGATCCGGAGTCCTGCCCGATGTGCGGGACGCCGACGGCGAAGGTGCACGCGTACAACGGCCGGACGGTGGCGGACGTGCCGGTTCTGGCGGGCCGGATATCCGAGGTTGCGCGGGAGCTATGCGGCCGGGCGGCGACCCGTCTCGCCCACGTGCTGGCCGCGCCCGTGCCGCGCAGTACGGCTCTGCGGCTGCTGCGGCGCCTGCATGCCGGCCGGCCGGCCGGCCCCCTGACGCTACTGACCCAGAAGTCGCTCCGGGCCCGGCACCGGAAGCGTTCGAGGACGTCTCGATCACCCGTGATCACCCAGAGCCGACCCCGAACTGGTCCAGGACCTCACAGGCCCGAGCGGTGCCGTCCTCGGCTTCCAGGACCCGGCCGAGCCGACGCGCGGCCTCAGCGTAGGAAGCGTGCCGGGTGAGGACCTGCAGGCGCTGGGCGAGGGCGGCAACGGTGAGCTCACGGACCGGCAGGGGCGCGGGCCCCGCGCCGAGCTCGTGCACCCGTGCGGCCCAGTAGGGCTGGTCCCCGAAGAACGGGCAGACCAGGGATGGTCTTCCGGCGCGCAGGGCCGAGGCCGTCGTGCCTGCCCCGCCGTGGTGGACGACAGCGGCCATCCGGGGAAACAGCCAGTCGTGGGGGGTGTCGCCGACCACGAGGATGTCGTCCTCGCTGGTGGCGGGGTCCCCTGGCAGCACTCCGCGCAGGTTCGCCCGACGCAGGGCCATCCGTACGAGGGCGTCAGTCGCCTGGGCGTCGCTGGTCCTCATGCTGCCGAATCCGACGTAGACGGGCGGGGGGCCTCCGGCGAGGAAGGCGAGCAGTCGCCGTGAGGGTTTCCACAGCGGCAGGTCGTGGTGCCAGAAGCCGGTGACGTGGACGTTCGGTCCCCAGTCGGACGGCCGCGGTACGACCGTGGGGCTGAACGCACACAGCACGGGGGCTTGGCGAACCTGCCGGAAGGGGGCCGACAGGGAAAGCGCCGGGAGGCCGAGGCTCTCCCGGCGCCATGCGTTGACGAACCGCCGGAACACCATCCAGGACCCAAGGTCGACCGCACCGTAACTGAGCCGGTTGCCCACGCCCCCCAGCAGCCGGGCGGCCGGTGCGAACGGGTGCGGAAAGGCCTTCGTGGGCTGGCTCGGCTGGAAGTGAATGACGGCGTGCGGGACTTGGAGGTACTGGCTCAGGTGAACGCCGAGGAAGCTGAAGGTTGGTGCCAGAACCAGGTCGGCTCCGTTCGCACCGGCCTGCGTCTCCTCCAGCATCGGCATGATGTAGGGCCGCAGGACCCGGTCCATACGGCGGATGAACGCCACCGGGTTCCTTCGTCCGGCGAGGAGTTCCTGCCCCTCGGCGGACTCGATGATCTCCGTGGGGTCAACCGGAAGGGGATGGAGGTCCAGGCCCGCCTCGGCGATCAGACGCCCATAGCGGACGCTGGCCAGGATCCTTACCGTGTCGCCCCGACGGAGCAGTGCTCGCCCCAGGGCCAGACAAGGCTGGACGTCGCCGCGGGATCCCGCGGCGAAGATCACCACTGTACGCATGAACCGCTACCCGAGTGACTTCATGACCGCTGGCCAGATGTCGTGCAACTCATTCTGCCAGTACGGCCAGGAATGCGTTCCCGGCGTGTACACATGCGTCGTGACGTCGACACCCTCCGAGCGGAGCGACCCCGCGAATCTCTCGATCTGCTTCGGCAGCGGTGCCTCGCCCAGCACGCTCGCCAGCAGCGCACCGGATGGGCGTCCCGTGTCCAACGGTCCGGGCTCGCTGCTGCCCGCGGACAGATGGACGTGCGTTCCGCGGAAGGAACGCGGCCTGGCAACGGGGTTGTGGTATCGCCAGACTCCGGCGTCCTCCACCGGATCGCCCCACACTTCTCTGATGTCGATGCCATCCTTCCACGTACCGAGTGAGAGTTCCAGACGCACGGCAGGGTCGTTCAGATCCACGTAAGAACTCATTGAGGCCACATAACGGAACATCCCCCGGTGGTGCGACGCGTAGTTGAGGGCGCCGAAGCCGCCCATGGACAGTCCGACGATGGCTCGTGAGGGGCCCGCACGGTACTTCTTCTCCATGAGCCTCACGAGTTCGCCAGCGTGAAAGGTTTCCCAGCGGGGAGCACCGGCGAACCAGTCGCTGTAGTAGCCGGCCCTTCCGGCGTCCGGCATGACGATGAGCACGTCGGAGTTCTCCGCCAACTCTTCCACATCTGTCTCGCGCATCCAGGAGGTGTAGTCGTCGTCGCCGCCGTGGTACATGTAGAGAACAGGAAAGGTGGCTTTCGGCCTTTTTCTCCAGCTCGCGGGAAGAATGACGCGGACCGGGATCGGCATTCCCATCGCCGGAGAACTGACCGTGAGATCGCGCGTCCGGTCGTCGATGATTTTCACGGCAGTGACACGAGCCTCTGTGTGCTGGGACCCGGACGTTCCGTCCGGTCTCCGCTCAGCCGCATGCGCATCGGTCGAGAGGAGAGCGGCGGCGAGCCAGAGGCACACCAGATTCATTCTCGCGTACTTCAGAAAAGTGACCCACACAGCCGGAAGCATGACGAAATGTGCTGGCCATTCCCAGCAAGACACTTCGTTCAACGGAGTGCAGTAGCCCGTACAGCCGAGCAGCGTTGGCAGGACAACAGGACAGTCCTGGGGCGGCTGGGCGAGATGCCCGACCATGCGCAATCCGCGCGGTGTGCGGCACGCTCTGGTCAGCCGTGCCGTCCCCTGCCGGGCCGCCCCTGGACGAGTCGCTCCACCACATCCGCGTCGTGACCTTCGCCAAGGACGCCTCCCGACTACGGGCGAACATCGCCTCCGCGTTGCGGCACAACGCCCGCGATGCCCGCCGACCACTCGCCCTGCTCGGACTCTCGTGATCACGAACCGGACACCGAACAACTCCGGCCGACCCAGCGGGTGGCTTCAGTGATCGCGGTGCGGCCGGCGAGGCGGTGCGCCGATGGCGCGGTTGCGCGGCGAGGCCATCGCGCATGGGTCGGAGCGAGCCGGTACGGACGCGAGAGGCGTCCTCGTCATAGCGCGTGTCCCTGACGGAGTGCAGCACTTCAACGGCCTACCGCCCAGAACACAGCCGGCAAGGTGGCGGGCACCGCCGCGGACGGAGGCCGGGCTCGGCGACACCGGCTCGCAGGCCCGCCCCTGCTCGGGTGGGGGAGGAGCGATTGCGCCTGTTCCGCAGGTGAGCCCCACGCAACAGGCGCGGTGCGCCGATCACCGGGTGGGCCACCCCATGGCGCGGGTGACGTGCTGCGCGATGGTCTGGACGTGGGGGGGGTCGATGACGGAGAGGTGGTCGCCCTCGACGGGGACGATCTCGAGGGTCTGGCACAGGGGCGCCCATCCGAGGTCGTCGTCCTGCCGGAGGTAGCGCGGGTCGAGAGCGGTGGTGAGCTGCTGCGGTTGCTTGGCACGGTAGAGGACTACGTGGCCCTCCTGGGGACGGGGGACGTACCGTTCGCCGACGCGGGCATCGACGTACGAGGTCCTTTGGTGCTCCATGATCGCTGGGCTCATGTCGAGGCCTGCGTCGGCGACCAGACGCATGATCACGTCGATCTGCTGATCGTCCGGGGTGGCTGCCAGCTCTTCGTAGGGCAGATCAAGACGGTGCCCGTACGTCTTCTCGATGTATTCGGCGAAACGACCGAAACGCTCGAGCAGGAACTCCCGTGAGTCCGGTTGCGGCAAGGCGGGGGGCAGGATGGTGTCGATGAGTCCGAGGAACCCGATGCCCATTCCTTCTTGCCTCAGTTGACGAGCCACTTCGTAGGCGAGACATCCTCCGAAGGACCAGCCGAGCAGGTGGTAGGGCCCTTCCGGCTGGATGTCACGGATGAGTGTGCGGTAGTGGGCCGCCTTCTCCTCCATGGTGCTCAACTCGTCGACTCGTTCCAGGCCGTACACGGGCTGTTCGGCCGGCAACAGTCCCATCAGGGGCAGGTAGACCGAGGTCGGGCCGCCGGCAGGGTGGAAGGTGAACAGCGGCGGCCGTTGCGACCCGGCGACTGGGGGGCGCAGGGTGGTGAGTGCCGACCGGCCGGTTCGGTTGACGACCGGCCGGATCAGTTCGGCGACGGCGGCGACGGTGCCCTGGGCGAGGATGTCGTCGGCCGTCAGGCTCAACTCGGTGTCGTCGCCGAGGCGCCGGCGAATGGCATCCGCCATAGCCGCGGCGGCGGCCCGGTCCCCGCTGGCGGTGGTGAAGTCCTCCCGGATGTCCTTGGGCCCTTGCTGCAGGACTTCGGCCCAGGCACTCGCCACCAGCCGCTCCGCGGCGTCCCTGGGGCCGAGGAAGCGCGGCAGCGCGAGTGTGGACGGCTCGGCCTGTCGTGTGTCGTCGGACGCCGTCGGCTGGGAACCGGCCGTCACCTCCGTGGCGTCCAGTCCGAGTTGCTCAAGCACCGCAAGGCCGAGTTCACGCAGGCTGGCGCCACGCAGCAGCCGGGGGGCCGGCAGGTCGATGCCGAAGTCCTGGCGGAACGCGTTGCGGATGCGCACCGCCACCAGGGAGTCCAGGCCCAGTTCGGTCAGCGGGACCGTCTCGCTGAGTTCGGCGGCCGTGAACCCCATGATGGCCGCGGTTCTTCTGACCAGGCGTGCGTACACCGCGTCTGCGGCGGAGCTGCCGAGATCCGCGATGCCATGGGGGCCGACCCAGTCCTCGGCGCCGGGTGAACCGTCCCCGAGGACGTCGGAGAAGAATGGGATGGCGGACAGGCCGGGGAACGCCCCCAGCACACGGTCCGCGTGGAGGTGGACGACGCCTACGTGCGCGCGATTGAGTGTGACAAGTGCCTGCAGGACATCCAGTCCCTCGCTCGTCTGGATGGGCTCCAGGGCCGACACCGGGTTCCCGGCCGCCATGCCGACGTTCGCCCAAGGGCCCCAGGCGATGGAGGTCGCGGGCAGGCCGTTGGCTCTGCGGTGCTGGGCCACGGCGTCGAGCCAGGCGTTGGCGGCCGCGTAGGCGGACTGCCCGGGTGAGCCGAGAAGTGCCGCGGCCGAGCTGAAGATCACCCACCAGTCGAGATCGTGGTCGGCGATGACCGCCTCGAGGTTCCGGGCTCCGACGGCCTTCGGCCGCAGCACCGTGTCGATGTCCGCCGGTTCGAGGTCGGTGATCACGCGGTCGTGCAGGACGCCGGCACAGTGCGCGACGCCGCGCAGGGTGTGGCCCTCGGCGAGGGCGGCACGCACCAGTTTCGTGGACACGTCCGGGTCCGCGATGTCCCCCTGGACCAAAACGACGGAGGTTCCCCGGTCCTCCAGCTCGACCAGGACGGCCTGGGCCTCGGGTCCCGGGGCACGGCGTCCGTTGAGGACGATGCGCCCGGCACCCTGCTCGGCGAGCCGGCCCGCTGTCGCCAGGCCCAGTCCGGTCAGGCCCCCGGTGATGATGTACGCGCCGTCGGGACGGGTGAAAGCCACCTTGTCGTTGCGCTGTGCGCTCAGGTCGGCCCGGGCAAGACGGGCGGTGAGGCGTGTGCCGGACCTCCAGGCGATCTCGTCCGCGTCGCCGCCCGCGAGGAGTTCGCGGGCGAGGTCGTCGACCGCGCCGGGCTGTTGGTCGATGTCCACCAGTGAGGCCCGCAGATGAGGGTGTTCGAGCGCGAGGACCCGGACGAGTCCACGCAGGCAGGCGAGATACGGCGTCCCCGGTTCCCCGGACCCCGTCGCCTGTGCCAGAACGGTGGCCATCCACAGGCGCGGAGGTTCCCGGTGCGTGGCGCCGGCCAGGCGGCGCGCCAACCGGGCCGCCCTGTGCAGTGGCCGCATGTCGTCGTCGCGTTCGTGGTGCTGGAAGAACAGGACTACGGCGCTCGGCCCGTCCTGCGGGGCCTCCAGCCAGGCGTCGAGTACGGCGTCGCAGGCGTCGTCGTCCCGGGCATCGGTCGGCGTGACGTCGACACCGCCGGCTTCCAGGGCCGCCACGAGCGAGGCCGTGACGCCGTCCGCTGCGTCCGGTTCGTCGCTGAGGAGCAGGGCACGTTGCAGACGGCGCGCCGGCAGGGGAACGGTGGACTTCTCCCACTGGATGTCGTAGGTGAACGTCTCGAGGGACCGGGGCACTTCGCGTCGCTCCACGGGCCGCAGCTGAACGAACCGGGCGACGATCTCGCTCGTGGCGCCCCGGGCGGAGACGTGCCACTGGTCGACGCCTGCCTCCGCCGGGCCGACGCCGTCGACGGGCGTGCAGCGGATGTCATAGCCGGTGTCGAGGACGCCCTGCCCCTTGATGTGCAAGGACCGTACGCCGACCGGGACGGTGTGGGCGGCGGCCTCGGCGGCGCGGTCGCTGCCCGGTGGCGTGTCCGCGGCGCTCTGCGCCTCCAGCATGGCGGTCAGGACATGTGCGTAGGACGACCGGTGGGGAGGCCGGGGGTCCTCGGGGATGAAGTGCCGGACGAGCGCCGGCTCCGATTCCGGCTCGGGGTGGGGCGCGTCCTGGGGTTCGGGGGCGCGGGTGACGCGGGCCGAGGCGTAGCAGCGCCAAACGGTGTCGGCGCCGCGGGCGTGGAGGGTGATGGTTCCGTGTGTGCCGGAGTCCGGTTCCCACACCGTGGTCAGGGGGGTGCTGCTGGAGATGGCGAGCCACCGGTGGATCTGCAGGTCCTCGATGCCGAGGTGCGTGACGCCCTCCCGGGCAAACAGGTCCAGGCCGGCTTCGATCATCAGCTCCGCGGCCTCGGCGAGGGTCAGCACCGCTCTGCCGTGGACCGTGCCGCGGGTGCCGTGTCGGCGTGTGCCGACGTCTCCCTGCCACAGCACGGCGCCGGTCCTCGGGTCGTCGATGCGCATCCCCAGCAGGGGATGGCAGCCGGCTTCCGTCGACCGGGCGGGGCGGGGGAACCAGAACCGTTCGTGCCGCCACGCGGGCGTGGGCAGTGCGGTGCGCGCACCGGCGGGCCACAGCCCGGGGTTCATCGGGACGCCGGCGAAGTGCAGCCGCGCCAGCGCGACCCGTACCTGGACGGTGTCGTCGGTGTTCTTGTGCAGGGTCGGGACGACCAGCGCCTCTTCCCCCGCCGGGGTGGCGTCGAGGCTCTCCGCGAGCGGGACGAGGACGATGGGGTGGGGCGAGATCTCCAGGAACAGGGTGTGGCCGTCCTCGGCTGCCGCTGTCACCGCCTGTTGCAGGCGTACCGGGCGGCGGACGTTGGCGCACCAGTAGCTGGCATCGGATGCCGGGCCTGCGCGGGGATCATCGAGGACTGTGCTGTACCAGGGTGTGGTGGGTGCGTGCGGGCGCAGGTCGGCGAGGTCTTCGCGCAGGGGCGTCAAAATGGGGTCGACCAGGGCTGTGTGGGCGGCTCCGGCCAGCTCGAGCAGCCGGGCGAGCCGGCCCTGTTCGGTCAGCTCGTCCACCAGGTCGCGCACCGCTCGGGCCGGGCCGGACACCGTGCAGCGCTGCGGTGAGGAGTGGACGGCGACCTCGACACCGGGAAAGCGGCGGAGGGTCGCCGTCCGGGACGGTGCGGGCAGCTCCACCGCGGCCATCGCGCCGGCCTGTTCGGCTTCGAGGATGGCGAGGTGGGCCGACCGGCGGACGATGACGCGCACTCCGTCGCGGTCGTCGAGAGCGCCTGCGACCACGGCGGCTGCGACCTCTCCCATCGAGTGGCCGATGACGGCGGCGGGTTCCACGCCGTAGGCCTGCATGGTCCGCGCCAGGGCCAGCTGGATCCCGAAGATCAGCGGCTGGATCCGGTCCGCTGTCCGGGCCGAATCGGACATGAGCAAGTCGGTCAGGCAG
Organism: Streptomyces sp. NPDC032472; assembly: GCF_040636955.1. Classification (NCBI taxonomy): domain Bacteria; kingdom Bacillati; phylum Actinomycetota; class Actinomycetes; order Kitasatosporales; family Streptomycetaceae; genus Streptomyces; species Streptomyces sp. NPDC032472. Next base: position 13,423 of record NZ_JBEZVK010000037.1, on the reverse strand, counting down.
GAGCCGGTCTCCGCGAGGAAGTGCGTGTCGAGCGCGGACACCTGGGCGGCGAAGACGGCGTCCTCGGTCAGCAGGCGCCGCCCCATGCCCTCCCACTGTGAGCCGTAACCGGAGAAGACGAAGACCGGTCGCTGCGCTGTGAACGACTGCGCCGCTCGTGCGTCGGTGCACGCGGCCACCACGCCGGGACCCGTCTCCCCCCGAGCCAGCGCGGCCAGCCCGGCAGCCGCCTCGGAGCGGGTCCGCGCGACGACGGCGGCGCAGGACGGGCCACGGCGGTGCGAGGCGAGCGTGTGGGCGATGTCGGTGAGGGCGGGCGCGTCGTCGGCGGCCACCCATCGCGACAGGCTCGCGGCCACGTCGGCGAGCCGGTCCGGGGAACGGGCGGACACCACCAGGATGTGCGGGTGGTCGGCCTCTTCGTCCTCGGCCCGCGGGGGCTGCGCGGGATTCGCAGCGGTCGGCAGCGCCTGCTCGAGTACGGCGTGGGCGTTCGTACCGCCGAAGCCGAAGGAAGACACACCGGCGCGGCCCGGACGGTCCCCGGAGGTGGGCCATGCGGTCGGTTCGGTGACCACGCGCAGTCCGAGCTCGGTGAAGTCGATGTGGGGGTTGGGGCTGTGGAAGTGCAGACTGCCCGGGATACGGCCGTGGTGCAGGGCCAGCGCGGTCTTGATCAGGCCGATGATGCCGGCTGCGCCTTCGAGGTGGCCCAGATTGCTCTTGACCGATCCGATCAGCAGTGGTCGGTCGGGCTGCCTGCCACGTCCGACGACCGCTCCGAGGGCGGTCGCCTCGATGGGGTCCCCCAGCAGGGTGCCCGTCCCATGCGCTTCGACATAGTCGACATCGGCCGCGTCGATGCGTGCGTCGCGCAGGGCGTCGCGCAGCAGCGCTTCCTGCGCCGCCGGGTTGGGTGCCATGAGGCCCGCCGACCGGCCGTCCTGGTTCACGGCGGTGCCCCTGATGACGGCGAGCACCCTGTCGCCGTCGCGCCGGGCGTCGGCGAGCCGCTTGAGCACGACCACGCCACAGCCCTCACCGCGGGTGATTCCGTCCGCCGCGGCGTCGAAAGGTTTGCACCTGCCGTCCTCGGCCAGCAGGCCGGCCTGTTCGAGCGAGGCCGTGACCGCTGGGGACAGGAGCAGGTTCACTCCTGCGGCCAGTGCCGTGTCGCACTCCCGGCTGCGCAGGCTGCGGCAGGCCAGATGCACGGCGACGAGGGACGACGAACAGGCCGTGTCGGTGGTGATGCTGGGGCCGCGGAAGTCGAGCAGATAGGACACGCGGTTGGCGACGATGCTGCCAGCGGCTCCGGTGCTGGTCCACGGGGTCAGTCGCGCGGGATCCGAGGTGGTCAGATGCCCGTACTCGAGGGCGCTCAGGCCGACGAAGACGCCGGTGGGGGTGGACCGCAGGGCGTGGGCGGGTACACCCGCATGGTCCAGCGCCTCGCAGACGACTTCGAGCACCAGCCGTTGCTGGGGATCCATGACGTTGGCTTCGTGGGGCGTGATACCGAAGAACTTGGCGTCGAATCCCTCGACGTCGTCGAGAAAGGCGCCCCACTGTGTGGTGGATTCCATCAGGGCGGTGACGTCGGGCGCTGTGCCGGCGAAGTTCGGCCAGCGTTCTTCGGGCACCTGGCCGACTGCGTCCGTTCCCGACGTGAGCTGCTCCCAGAACGCGTCCGGCCCGTGTACGTTGCCGGGCAGACGGCAGCCGATGCCGACGACGGCGATGGCGCCGTCGTCGGTGGGGGCGGTGGTGGCCGCCTCGTCGGGCGCACGGGGCTGCCGGTCCGACTGCGCGGCATCGGCCTGGTCGGCCTTCGTCAGGGTGGCGACGAGTTGTCCGATGGTGGGGTGCTCCCACAGGAGCGTGGCGGGCAGCGATCGGTCGAGCATCTTCCCCAGTTCGCCGGTCAGTCCGACGGCGTCGCGGGAGGTGAGGCCGTACTCCGCCAGAGGTCGGCCGTCGTCGAGTTGTTCCGGCGAGATGCCGGTGATGCCCGAGACCAACTGCACCAGTGCGTTCCGCAGTTCGACAACGCCTGGTCCGGATCGGCCGTCCGTGGTGGAGGTGGTGGCCTGGGCGTTCTCCTCGACCGACTCCTGGTGTCCGCCTGGCTGGTTCATACGTTGTCGGTATCCCTCTGTACGTGGGTGTCGGAGGTCCATGCACCCCGGAGGTAGTGCTCACGGCAGGCGCTGCGGGCGACCTTCCCGCTGGTGGTGTGGGGTACGGTGCCGGGCTGGACGAGGACGAAGTCGTGCATCGCGATGGCGTGGCCGGCGGACACCGCCACGCGTACGGCGCGTGTCACCTCGTCCCGGACCCTGTGGGGTTCCGCGAGGTCACGGGCGTGCTCGGCGACGACGACCAGGCGTTCTCCGTCATCACCGGGGACGGAGAACGCCGCGGTGTAATGGCGGCGGATCGCCGGGTGGGCGTTCTCGACGGTGTGCTCGATGTCCTGCGGATAGTGATTGGTCCCGTCGATGATCACGAGATCCTTGATGCGACCGGTGATGTAGAGGTGCTTGTCGTGCCACAGACCAAGGTCTCCCGTGCGCAACCAGTGATGCGTTCCCTCGCCCGGGTTGTCGCCGTGGAGGGTGGCGCGGAAGGTGGCCTCGCTCTGTTCCGGGCGTCCCCAGTAGCCGTGTCCGACGTTGGGGCCGCGCAGCCAGATCTCGCCCACTCGCCCTTCTTCCAGCCGGACGAGGCCGACCGGGTCGACGATGGCGGCCTCCTGGTCGGTGGGCACTCCACAGCCGACCAGGCGGGTCACGGCCTGTCCCTCGGTGCCCTCGGCCGGCCGGGCGGTGCCGGCCGCCAGCGCGTCACGGTCGAAGGAGGTGACGGTCGGCTCCTCACCGGTCGGTGAGGCGGAAACGAACACAGTCGCCTCGGCCAGCCCGTAGGACGGGCGCATCGCCGTGGGGAGCGCGCCGACCGGGCCGAAGGCCTGCTGGAACCGCTGGAGCGTCTGCTCGGCGATGGGTTCACTGCCGTTGACCATGGCGGCGATCGATCCCAGTGACAGCTTCGCGCGCTCCTCTTCGGTGACGCGGCGCACACAGTAGTCGTACGCGAAGTTGGGGGCGGCGGTGAGCGCTCCCGGGTATTCGCTGAGCAGCCGCAGCCATCGGAAGGGCTGTTGCACGAAGGCCAGCGGATCCATGAGCACGGAGTGGAGGTGGCCGACGACAGGAACCACGATCGCCAGCACGAGCCCCATGTCGTGATACAGCGGAAGCCAGCCGACGGTGCAGTTGCGCCCGGCTCGGATGTCGTACGCCTTCAGCGCCTGGCGTGCGTTGGCGCAGACGTTGGCGTGGGAGATCTCCACGCCGGACGGCATGCGGGTGGAGCCCGAGGTGTACTGCAGGTAGGCACAGTCCTCGGGGCGCGGATGAGAGGGCTCACCGCCCGTCGGTTCGGCCCTTGCCGCCCAACCCGAGAGCAGGTCCTCCTCGGTAACCACGCGCACGCGGAGGCCGTCCTGGTTGGCGCAGAACTTCTCCGCGGCCTGAAGCGAGTCGGGGCTGGTGAGGGCGAGCACCGGGTCGGCGTCGGCGAGCGAGGCAGCCAGTTTCTCCGCATGGCCCGGCAGAGCCGGGGGGAAAAGGGGAACGGCGATCGCACCAGCGCACGTGGCCGCGAGGAAGCCGACGACGTAGTCCAGGTTCTGCGGACCCACGAGGGCCACCCGCTCGCCGGCCGCGCCGCCGCGACGCAGGACCGCCGCGAGGGTGCGTACCCGCTGCTCCAGTTGGCGCCACGTCAGACAGCTGGAGGCTCCGTGACGATCGGTGCTGAAGTCCACGAAAGTGAACGCTTTTTCATCGGGGGTCTGCGCGGCGGCACGGGCCAGATGATGACTGATCGTGTCTTCCATGGTTTTCAGCACTAACTCACCGAACCTTCGTTCTCGACAGGCAGCGGAACTCCTCAGCCGTCAGCCTGTCAGGCGAATTGATGACAGCCGTCGCCGCCCATCACTCATTCCCCATGGATAGTGACAGTGGTGAGCGATTAGCCAAACACGGCGACGGACCAAGAACGCAGCGCCACGCCGAGAGCCGCACCCGGTCGGCGTACGGAAACCAAGCGGCTTTTCCGCCCCGGATACCGTAATCAGGGTGACTGAGGTTCCCTCGAAATGCGGGGAGGGGTGACAGCCGGTCAGATGGGACTCATGAGAGGATCCCAGGCGATGCACACCCCAAAGAAATACCCGCTGGAGTTGCGTGAGCGTGCGCTCCAGATGTGTCGGACTGCCGAGCCGAAGCCCGTGATCCGCCGCATGGCCAGGAGCTCGGCGTGCACCACGGGGCCCTGCGCAACGGGATCCGCCAGGCCGAGGCCGACGCCGGCGAGCGGGACGACCTGCTGACCACCAGGTCTCGCCGGCATCAGCCCGCGCCGGACGGGCAAAGGCTTCACCCGCCGCGACCCCGACGCCACTCTCGCCCCTGGCCTGGTGCAAAGCGAATTCACGGCGACCGAGCCGAACCGATTGCGGGTCACCGATCTCACCTCCGCCCAGGCGGACGCCGACCTGGTACACGTCCATCATGCTCACAACACGCCTGGTCAGCGCCGGAATCCAGGCATCCGTGGGCTGATCGGACACAACTCAAGGAGAAGCACTACGCCGGCCAGGCAGCCGCCGAACAGGCGAACGTGAAAGCACGCCAACCCACCCTGACCAGCCAGTCAGCACCTCCCGCACAGCGGGGGTACCTCAGGCCGGAAGTCGCGCCTGCCATGCCCACGGGGCAGAGTACGCAGAAAGGGCGCGCAGAACGTGGCGGCCCCTTACCACCGCCCGCGCCGCTCAAGGCAGGTATCGTGAGTCGACTGCGTGTCCTCGCAATCCTCGTGGCTGTACTGCTGCCGTCCTTCATGACGGCCCTGGACAACACCGTCGTCAATGTGGCTTTGCCTCAGATCCAGGCCGAACTCGCATTGCGTGAGGCCGACCTCAAATGGGTTGCGGCGATTTATCCTCTCACCCTCGCCAGCCTTCTGCTACTGGGCGGGCATCTGGCCGACACCGTCGGGCGGCGTGCGACGCTGTCCCTCGGTGTCGCCCTGTTCACCGTCGCATCGGTCGGGTGCAGTACGGCACCCTCGGGGATGGTGCTGATCGCCTGCCGGGGACTGCAGGGAGCGGGCGCGGCACTGATCCTGCCGGCCTCACTGGCGGTCCTGTCGCACGATCTGCCGCCTCGCGTGCGCAATGCGGCATTCAGCGCCACCACCGCCGCGTTGGCTTCCGCGCTGGCCTGCGGCCCCGTGGTCTCCGGTGTCATGACACAGCACCTGGGCTGGGAGTCCGTGTTCGCCATGAACACGCCGCTGGGCTGCGCAAGTCTCCTCGTCGGCTTCCTCATCCCCCGGCCAGGACCCTCGCCACGTGCCGCGTCCACGCCCTCGGCCACGCTGTCGCTCCGCGTCGTGGCGTTGGCCTGTTGCTCGCTGGCAGCCCTCGCCTACTGCCTGATCGAAGGGCCTGAACAGGGTTTCAGCGGCATTCCCTTCGCCACGGCGGGCGGCATCATCGCCGCATCGGCCGTCGGTCTTTCCTACGAACTGACATCGCGCCGGAACACCGTACTGCGACTCCTCTTCCGGCAACGCCCTTTCGTCGGCGGAATCATTACTCAACTGCTGTGGGGTGTGAGCGTGAGCGGAGTCTATTTCTTGACGTCCCAGTTCCTACAGAACGGCCTCGGCCTCGCCCCGACGCCAGCCGGGCTGGCATTCATTCCCGTGGCCTTTTTCCTGATCGTCACCACCCCTTTCATCGCGCGTATGGCGCGCCGCTGGGGAGACGGCCGGATCTCCGCTGCGGGTCTACTCCTGGTCGGCCTGGGGTTGCTGATGGTCGCACTGGGCAGCTCCGGAGGGAGCTTTGCCCATATTCTGCCCGGACTTTCGGCCGTCGGCTTCGGCTCTGCGCTGGCCGTTCCGCTGACCGCCCGCGCTCTGGAATCCTCCCCCGATCACCTTTCCGGAATCGCGGCCGGACTGTTCAGCGCCGTCCGCGAGGCGTCCGGAGTCGTCGGGATCGGTCTGGTGGGCGCCATCGTGTCGTTCGTGGAACATGCCGCAGCCTCAGCCGGGGCCGATGACTCGAATGCCTTTCTCTCCGGCTACCAGGCCGGTCTGTATGTGGCTTCAGCGCTGGTCGGGGCGGGAGCTCCCGTCGCGTTGTGGGCGCTGCGACACCGCAGAGGTACACCAGAAGGCGGCTGGGGAGCGCCCGCATTCACCTCGAAGCCGGAACCATGACGGGTCAGGCCCGCCCGAGGAACACCCCCACGGGCGCAGGGCTCCGTCGGACATACGTCGTTGCGCCGAAGCCCCGCCGGAACATGGCGGATTCCAGAGGTTGCTCCACTGGGAGAAGGGGCCCTGATCCCGCGCTCTCCGCACCGACCGCCCCGCCCTCACAGCAGGGACAGGATAACGAACCGCTACCCGACACGATCACCGGATGGACGCGGCCGTGCGACGTCGGCTGCCGAAGGACAGAAAGCACGTCACGGACCGTACGGCGTACTTTCACTGCGTCAAGGTGCGCTCTGGCCCAGTCAAGTGCGCTGGTCCCCAACCAGTCCCCAAGAATGATCAAGAGGCTGTTTCAGATCTCCTCTGAAACGGCTCCTGACCTGTGATTTCGTAAAGTCGGGACGACGGGATTGAACCTGCGACCCCTTGCCCCCCGGATACTGAGGTTTTCAGGGTGGGGTCGGTGGGTTGACAGCCAGACCTGTGGCGGTGAGGCAGCCGTCGATCAGGTGGGGCCGGAGCTGGATTCTGCGTAACCCGCGGCGGAATGTGCGGTCGAGGTCGTCGGGTGTGTCGAGGGCGTGGCGGTCGCATCTCCACTGCGGTCCTGCGCGATGCCACTCACCGGGACGACGTCGTCAGCAGCTGGCGCCGCGCTGTCTGCGCACCTCATGGTGCTCCGTGCACCTCGTTCGCTGCCAGTCACGGCCGTCACCGCAATCTGACCCGGATTGACCGCCCTGGTCCCCAACTGGTCCCCAAAAACGATCAAGGGGCCGTTTAGGATTGCTCCAAAACGGCCCCTGACCTCGACTCTTTCGAGTCGGGACGACAGGATTTGAACCTGCGACCCCTTGACCCCCAGTCAAGTGCGCTACCAAGCTGCGCCACGTCCCGTTGTGCTTCCGACTGTTCTGCCCGTTTGGGGGTTTCCCCGTCTCGGCGGCACATGCAGAACATTACCCCACGTTGAGGGGTGCGCATGCACGGGTATCCGGGGCGGGGCAGGATGGCCGGGTGAGTGGACGGGATCGGGATGGCGAGGGGCGGGCGCGCAGTGCGCGGCCGCGGGACGGGCTGGGGCGGCCGCTGCCCTACGGGGAGCCGGGGGTGGCGCGTCAGCCCGAGGGGGTGGTGCGGACGCCGGCGGAGACGGTGGCGCAGGCCCAGCGGCTGCTGGACGCCGGGATGCCGTTCCACGCGCACGAGGTGTTCGAGGACGCCTGGAAGTCGGGGCCCGAGGAAGCGGCCCCGCTCTGGCGGGGGCTCGCGCAGCTGGCGGTCGGGCTCACCCACGCAGCCCGCGGGAACGCGGTCGGCGGAGCGCGGCTGCTGCGGCGCGGGGCCGACGGGTTGGACGGGGCGGGCGCGGAAGGCGCCGCGTACGGGATCGACGTGCCGGGGCTGCTGCGCTGGGCGCGGGAGCTGGCGGTGCGGGTGGAAGGCGGCGGACACACCATCGATGCGGCCGCCGAGGCGCCCCGGCTCCTCCCCGGCGACGCCGGGGAGGAGGAGTAGGGGGGAGGAGAACTAGGTCAGTCGGCGGCCGGGGCCGGCTGGAGCAGGTCCCAGCGGTTGCCGTAGAGGTCCTCGAAGACGGCGACCGAGCCGTACGGCTCGTGGCGCGGCTCCTCCAGGAAGCGGACGCCCTCGGCGGTCATCCTGGCGTGGTCGCGGGCGAAGTCGTCCGTGTGGAGGAAGAAGCCGACGCGCCCGCCCGTCTGGTCGCCGACCCGGGCGCGCTGGGCGTCGTTCTTGGCGCGGGCCAGCAGCAGCGCGGACTCGGTGGCCCCGCGCGGGCGCACGACGACCCAGCGGGAGCCGTCCGGACGCGGGGTGTCCTCGACGAGGGTGAAGCCGAGGGCGCGGGTGTAGAAGTCGACGGCCTCGTCGTAGTCGTGGACGACGAGGGCGGTCAGGGCGATGTGGGATGGCATGCCGCTATTGTGCGCCGAGGAGGACGACCTCCAGGGTGCGGGGGCCGTGCACGCCCTCCACCCGGTCCAGTTCGATGTCGCTGGTGGCCGAGGGGCCGGAGATCCAGGTCAGCGGGCGGGCGGGGTCCAGCCGTTCGAGGGCCTGCGGGACGGAGTCCACGACCTGGTCGGGGACGCGGACCACGCAGATGTGGTGGTCCGGGATCAGGGTGATCCGGCGCCGGCCCTGGTCGGGGCCGCCGTCCAGGACGATGGTGCCCGTCTCGGCGATGGCCAGGGCGCAGCCGGTGACCACGCTGTCCACGGCGTCGAGTTCGTACGGGGTGGAGGCCGCCCGGTCGTGGAGGCGGGTCGCGTCGGCGGCCGAGAGCCAGTGCGGGGGCAGTGCGGGTGGTACGAGGACCGTACCCGACCCCCGTGCGGCGAGCAGCCGCATCAGCAGCAGCGGCAGGCCCTCCTCGTCGGTGCGGTGGACCTTCGCCCGGTACTCCGTGAGGTTGGCCGCGAGCAGGTCGGCGGCCTCTGCCCGAGTGCGCTCGCCGTGGGCGCGCAGGTAGTCCCGCGGGACCTCATCGGCAGCCGGGTCTGCGTCGGCCTGCGCGGTGGCCAGGGCCCGGCGGATGCGGGCCAGGATGACGTCCCTGCTGCTCATGCGCGGCCTCCCCGCTCACGGGCCCACCAGTCGCGGAACGGCTGCTCCGGCAGTTCGGGCAGCTCGCGGCTGTCGGTCCAGGCCCGCCCCGGCCCCGGCAGCCGGCGCGGCCGGAGCCTGCGGGCCCGGGCCAGCAGCCGCTCCCCCGCCCGCAGCACGCCCGGGCGGTCCAGCAGCAGCCGGGCGGCGCGCATCGCGGCCCGCTCGGCGGCGTGGCCGCGGGCGGGCCGGATCACCGTACGGAGGCCCCCGCGGGTCACCGGCCCGCCCTGGGCGACCCGTTCGCGCAGGTGGACCAGGATCTCGGGGATGTCGATGGCGACCGGGCACACCTCGTAGCAGGCGCCGCACAGGGTGGAGGCGTACGGCAGCGAGGCGTCGACAGGACTGGCGGTGCCGCGCAGTTGGGGGCTGAGGACGGCGCCGATCGGGCCGGGGTAGACGGAGCCGTAGGCATGTCCGCCGACGCGCTCGTAGACGGGGCAGACGTTCAGGCAGGCGGAGCAGCGGATGCAGCGCAGCGCCTGGCGGCCCACCTCGTCGGCGAGGGTGTCGGTGCGGCCGTTGTCGAGGAGGACGAGGTGGAAGACGGAGGGGCCGTCGCCGTCCGCGGTGCCGGTCCACATCGTGGTGTACGGGTTCATCCGCTCGGCGGTGGAGGAGCGGGGCAGCGTCTGCAGGAAGATCTCCAGGTCGCGGAAGGTCGGGACGACCTTCTCGATCCCGACGACCGAGATGAGGGTGTCGGGGAGGGTCAGGCACATCCGGCCGTTGCCCTCGGACTCGAAGACGACCAGGGTGCCGGTCTCGGCGACCATGAAGTTCGCGCCGGAGACGGCGACCTTGGCGCGCAGGAACTTCTCGCGCAGGTGGCGGCGGGCGGCCTCCGCCAGCTCGCGCGGATCGTCGCCGAGCCCGTCGGGGGCGGGGCGGCCCCAGCGGCCCATCTCCCGCACGAACACGTCCCGGATCTCGCCGCGGTTGCGGTGGATGGCCGGGACCAGGATGTGGGAGGGGCGGTCGTCGCCGAGCTGCACGATGAGCTCGGCGAGGTCGGTCTCGTACGCGGCGATCCCGGCGGCCTCCAGCGCCTCGTTGAGGCCGATCTCCTGGGTGGCCATCGACTTGACCTTGACGACCTCCCGCTCGCCGGTGGCCAGGACGAGGCCGGTGACGATCCGGTTGGCCTCGGCAGCGTCGGCCGCCCAGTGGACGGTGCCGCCGGCGGCGGTCACCGCCTCCTCCAGCTGGAGCAGGTGGCGGTCGAGGTGGCGCAGGGTGTGGTCCTTGACGGCCTTTCCGGCGGCGCGCAGCCGGTCCCAGTCCTCGAGTTCGGCGACGGCGCGGGCCCGTTTGTCCCGGATCGTGTGCGTGGCGTGCCTCAGGTTGGCGCGCAGGACCTCGTTGTGGACCGCCTCCCGCGCGGCGGCGGGGAAGGCCGGCATACCGACGAACGTTCCCGTTCCGGTTCCCGTTCCCGTTCTGTCCCCTCTATCCGCCTTGCCCGTCCATTCCGTTCTGCCCTTCCTGTCCGTCATGCGTACGGTTCCTCCTCCGTCGAGGCCAGGATCTCGGCGAGGTGCAGGGTCCGCAGCGGCGTGCCGCTGCGGCGCAGGATGCCGTCGAGGTGGGCCAGGCAGGAGTTGTCGGCTCCGCACAGCACCTCCGCTCCCGTGGCCGCCGCGGCTGCGGTCTTGTCGGTGCCCATCGCTGCGGACACGTCCGGGTTCTTCACGGCGAAGGTGCCGCCGAAGCCGCAGCACTCCTCGGCGCCCGGCAGCTCGACCAGCTCCAGGCCCTTCACGGCGGCGAGCAGCCGGCGCGGCCGGTCCCCGAGCCCGAGCTGGCGCAGCCCGTGGCAGGAGGGGTGGTAGGTGACGGTGTGCGGGAAGTACGCGCCGACGTCGGTCACCCCGAGGACGTCGACCAGGAACTCGGTCAGTTCGTACACCCGCGGGACCAGGTCCCCGGCCAGCCCGGCCAACTCGGAGCCGCGGCCCTCCCGCTGCGCCAGGGCGCCGATGCGCGGGTAGTGGGCGCGGACCATCGCGGCGCAGGAGCCCGACGGGGTGACCACGTACCGGTGGCCGGCGAAGGCCTCGGCGGTGCGCCGCAGCAGCGGCTCGCTCTCGCGACGGTAGCCGGTGTTGTACTGGGGCTGGCCGCAGCAGCTCTGGGCCGCCGGGAAGTCCACCTCGACCCCGAGCCGCTCCAGCAGGCGTACGACGGCGATGCCGGTCCGGGGGTACAGAGCGTCGTTGACGCAGGTGACGAACAGGGCGGCGCGCATGACGGGCAGAATAGCCGGGTGAAGAAGTTCTCAGTGATCGGCATAGGCGCGGGCGACCCGGACCACCTGACCCTTCAGGCGGTCAAGGCGATCGGCGCGGCGGACGCGTTCCTCATCCTGGAGAAGGGCGAGGAGAAGGCGGACCTGACCGGACTGCGGCGCGCGATGCTCGATGCGCACGCCCGCCCCGGCCACCGGCTCGTGGAAGGCCGCGACCCGGACCGGGACCGCACCCCGGCGCAGTACGCGCCGACGGTGGACGGCTGGCGCAGCGCGCGGGCCGAGATTTTCGAGCGGTTCATCGCCGAGGACCTGGCGGACGGGGAGACGGGCGCGTTCCTGGTCTGGGGCGACCCGTCGCTGTACGACTCCACCCTGGCGATCCTCGACGAGGTGCTGGAGCGGGGCCGGGTGGCGTTCGAGCACGAGGTCGTGCCGGGCATCAGCAGCATCTCCTCGCTGCTGGCCCGGCACCGCACCACCCTGAACCGGGTCGGGCGGCCGGTCCAGATCACCACCGGCCGGCGCCTGGCCGAGGGCTGGCCGGGCGACGTGGACGACGTGGTGGTGATGCTGGACGCCCGGCACGCCTTCACGGCCCACCTCGACCAGGACCTGTACATCTACTGGGGTGCCTACGTGGGCACCCCGGACGAGATCCTGGTCCAGGGGAAGCTGGCGGAGGTCGCCGGCCGGATCGAGGAGCTCCGCACCGAGGCCCGCGCCCGCAAGGGCTGGATCATGGACACGTACCTGCTCAGGCGCGCCTGAGGTAGGCGGGCAGGACGGCGGCGAGGCGTTCGTACTCCTCGGGGCGGTTGTAGAGCTGCCCGCAGACGCGGATGCCGCCGCCGCCCGGCCAGGGCCAGATGAGCACCCGGATGCCGTGCTCGGCGGCGATCCGCTCGCGCAGGGCGCGGGCGGCGTCCGGGGTCTCGGCGAAGCCGGGGGGCAGCCTCAGGGAGCGCATGGCCAGGCCCTCGGTGTACGGGAGCGGGGCGATGCCGGGGAGTTCGGCGAGCAGGGCCGCGCCGTGGGCGGCGAGCGCGCTGTTGTGGGCGCGGACCTTGGCGGCGTCGAGCCGGGCGAGCAGGTCCAGGCCTTCGGGGGCGGCGAGCCAGCCGGTGTAGTCGGCGGTGGCCCGGTTCTCGACGGAGCGGGGGAATCCGTGGGCGTCCTCCCAGGAGGGGACCAGGGCCCGTACGCGCCCGCGGTGGGCGGGGGCGACGGCGAGGACGGCGGTGCCGGAGGGGGCGTAGCCCCACTTGTGCAGGTTCCCGAACCAGAAGTCGGCGCCGCCGGCGAGGGGGTCGGCGACCATCCCGGGGGCGTGGGCCCCGTCGACGACGGTCGTCACGCCGCGCGCGGCGAGTTCGGCGAGCAGCCGGGGCGAGGCGATGAGCCGGGCGGTGGGCGAGCTGATGTGGTCGAGCAGGACGACCTTCGTACGGGGGGTGAGCGCGGCCAGCACCGTCTCGCGGACGGCGTCCTCGTCCGGGAGGTACGGGTCCAGGCGGACGGTGGTGACGGGTGCGCGGCGGGCGGCGGCTGCGGTGACGGTGCCGTAGCCGTGGTCGGTGACCAGGATTTCGTCGCCGTCGTCGAAGGCGATGGCGTCGAGGGCGAGGTTGGCGCCCTCGGTGGCGTTGGAGACGAAGGCCAGGCCGTCGGGGTCGGCCGTGCCCCCGGCCAAGTGGGCGGCGACCCGGGCGCGGGCGGCGGCGATGCGGTTGGCGGCGCCGACGAAGAAGGCGTCGGGGTCGGCGTGGAGTTCCTCGCGCAGCGCCGCCTGGGCCTCCTGGACGGGGACGGGGACGGCGCCGAACGAGCCGTGGTTGAGGTGGGCGATGCGGGGGTCCAGCCGGAACAGGGCCGGGCCGCCCGGGAAGACGGTGGCCCCGGCGGCGGCGGGCGGTGTGCTGTCCGGGTTGTGCGGCTCGGTCACGGATCCTCCGGGGGGTGGGCGGGTACGGTCGTCCTCCCCCGGATCATCGGGCGCCGTGCGGCGGGCGTGAAGAGCCAATTCCGCCAGGGTGGTCTGCCCCTCGCCTCGCCGGCGCTTGAAACGAGGGGTCGGCAACTCCAGCCGCGCCGGATGGCTCGATGCCCGTGACGGGGGTCCGGCAAAATCAGCCTCGCCGGCGTTTGAGGCGCGGGTCCGGGCGGAGCCCGGTGCCCGGCGGAGCCGGGTTCGCTCTCCGGCTACGGCTGCCTCACCGGCCAGGGCAACGGGCAGGG